>JAHLFT010000106.1 GCA_018883635.1 Candidatus Lactobacillus pullistercoris | reverse complement strand
CTTCAATTTCTTTTGCATCTGCCATAATTAAAAGCTTCCTTTCTATACAGTTTCATTCTAGTCTCTTTTTTGTTAATTGTTAAATTCTTTACATAGATAGTTTTTAAAGGAGTATTTTAACCTTTTTGTATTGAGAAAGATTGTACTAGTATTAGAAAAAAGTGGGAAGGGAAATATTCATGACTGATAATTTAACTCGTCAAGCATATAATAAGATATTAACTAAAATTATTGATCTTGATTATATGCCTGGCCAAAAAATATCAGAAAAATATATTAAAACTGATATTGGAATTGGAAGAACTCCAGTTAGAGAAGCAATATTGCGTCTAAAACAAGAAGGGTTAATTAACGTCATACCAAAGTCTGGTACTTACATTTCTTTAATTGAACTTGATCGTGTAAATGATGCATTATATTTGAGAAGAAATTTAGAGTTACCTGGAAGCTTGTTGGTGCACACTTAGTGAGGAAGAGATCCTCGTTTCAAAACAACTTATTGAGAAACAAGAGCAAGCTTTAAAATGCGATGATTTTTCACTTTTCTTCAAGTATTTCGATCAATTTCACCAGATGTTTTATACTGTAACTGAACATCCAATGGTTTGGAAATGGTTAATTAGTATTAATATCTATTTTTACCGTATTATTGTTTTAAATTTAAAAAAGAATCCTGACTATAAGATTCGAATTGTGAATTATGATAAAGCAATTTTAAAGGCTATCATTAATAAAGTGCCACATGAAGTTACAGATTGTATTGAAAGTGGCATGATTATCAATGGTGAAAAAGAGCATTTGCTGATCAGACATTACTACAAATATTTCGACTTAACTAGACACGAATTTAAATACGAAAGTTGATTTTTACTATTTAACTTAACATAATTTTTATTACAAAAAAAGCAAAAATAAAAGCAAGACGAAGATAATTTCTTCATCTTGCTTTATTTATTATGTGAAATATTTAGTTCAATAGATAATGAATTAACTCCTGATTAGTCTTGTGCTACCCAACCATCTTTTTCAAGAAGGCTAGCTGCGTTTTCGATTGTTAAGTTAACTTCTGCAAAGTGTAAATCGTTTGTTCTCATTTCAGTTTCCATCATATCTAACATTATAACTACCTCACATTTCTTGTTCTCGTATTTCTCTTTACATTTATATAATAACGATAGTTATTTTAATTACAAGTGTTTTTTCGTATTATTTATATTAATTAAAATAAAAAAATAGCTATAAAAGTTGATAAATCAACATTTACAGCTAATGAATATTTATTAAAATTATTTCTAAGATAACAAAAATAACGTTAAAAAAGGTTATTAAATAAAGAGAATGCTATTTTTCGTCTACTAAAATACCAACAGGTTCTAATTTAGCAAGTACTGCATCTCCGTGGGGATGAGCTCCGCCTGTCATTTGTTCTGTCATATCTACGCCAGCTTTAGCACCATGATGACTACCATGTGCAAAATATTTAGTAACATCATAAACCTTACCTTTTACTGCAATATAAGCAGGCTTGCCGTTAGTACCATCAAATTCAGCTAAAGTCTTTAAAGTAAACTTCTTCATAGTTAATTTCTCCTTTTTTAAATAGATTTCAATTTGTTGTAACTATGTAAATCAGTAACCAATTCATACGCCAAAACGTAGAAGATTACTTTTATCCATGAATGGGACAAAGCGTAAAATAATAAAAGCCCACCAAAGAATGCTACAAAAATAAAAATCAATCCTGCAAATGTCATTCCTAATCCGAAATCGCTGATAATCTCTTTGAGATTTTCCGGCTCACTTTCATCTTTTTCAAGTTTACGGTATTTTTTAGTATTTCGAAAAACTACAGCCATAATCCAAATTCCGATTCCGAAAACAAAGATAAAAATACCGATTGTTTGAGTGATAAAAGTATTATTCTGACGGAAAAACAGTATTCCTCCGATCACAAGCAATATTTCGGATAAAATATTTAAAATTAATTTCTTTTGCTTTAAATTTCTAAATTCTTCGTTGACGATATCCAAAGCATCACTCCTTTATGGCATATCTTGATAATGTAAATTCTTAAATTTCTCGTTTTTAAATTTTTTAGCCAAATCTGGGTTCTTCCAGTAAACACTATCTGCCCAAATCCCAGCACCATGAGCGCTCACAAGAACTGTTTGACCATGCTCTCGAGTTAGGCCATAATATTCTCCATCACCAGCATCTTGAAGCCAGCCACGCACATTCATCCAATTAATTGGATCAACTTCATGACCACCGTGCGCATGTTCCCATTTCACTCTACCCCAATTTTTGGTTACTTTTTGATATGAGCTAGGTATTTTATTGCCATCCATATACTTTCCAATAACTTTAAAATCTGGCTTATGTAATTCTGTCTTAAATTTCGAAACACTATCGCTAATTTCATGATCAGAAATTGTCATCACACTAATTTTATTACTGTCTTCCGAGTAACCATACCAAGTGCCCTGCATTGAAGTTGGAATATGATAATAGCCTAAATCACCAGGTACTTTAGAGTTATTTTGGTAATTATCAGAACCTTCACTACGTTGATCAGCAACTTTGGCTTCTTTAACTAAGGATTTAACTACTGCTTCGCCATTATGGTGATTCAAGTAGTCGACCATTTGCTTCATAGAAATTGAAGTTAATTCTTTTTGATTGGCATAGATATAAAATTGTGGTTGTGAATTATCTTGTTGCGTGAGAGTATAGCCTACATCCTTATCAACCATATAAGCTACACCACTACCATTTGTCATATAAGAATAATCCGCCTGATTTTTTAGATTTACTTGTAAACCATGCATTCTAGCTTTTTGTAAAGCATTACCCCATTCATCAGGATATTTTTTGGCAGCATATGTAGTTACTACTGCTACGGTCATTTGTGGTGTTAAATTTTTATCGGAAAGATGACCCGTGTGATGCACACGACTTATTTGTAATCCATCTGAATTATTTGAGTGAGTTTGTTGTTTTGGCTTTTGATGGCAGCCGGCTAGTAACAACATTGTGCTAACTGCAAATGTAAATTTTGCTACTGTATTCATCATTATCTCCTGAAGTGTCTTCAATCATCTATTAACAAAGTTATTATAACAAAAATGATGGTATTGAAGACCGTGATTTTTAACTGAATTTAAGCTGAAAACAAAAATAGTGCAATCACTCGATTACACTATTTCAATATATATTAAGTCAACTACCCCAGAATAAATTCTGGGGCTTGGTGGCTCGTTAGCTTGCACTAACCAGAACACCAACTTGCTTAGATACAGGCTCGGCTTGTCACTAATAATCTCGCAACTATTAGCGATAGAGGTCGCCT
>JAHLFT010000013.1 GCA_018883635.1 Candidatus Lactobacillus pullistercoris | reverse complement strand
GAGATCTCCGGTATGTCTCGTGGGCTCGGAGATGTGTATAAGAGACAGATTTACGCCTAGAGCTGCTTCCCCAATCGTTGAAAAAGTTTTACGTTCAGCAATTGCTAACGCAGAACACAACTACGATCTTGAAAGTGCAAATCTTTACGTATCAGAAGCTTACGTAAATGAAGGCGCAACTTTGAAGAGATTCCGCCCACGTGCTAAGGGTATGGCTTCTCCAATTAATAAGAGAACTAGCCATGTAGTTGTAGTAGTTTCAGAAAAGAACGATTAAGGGAGGTATATTAATGGGTCAAAAGATTAACCCAAATGGTTTTCGTCTCGGCGTAATCCGCGATTGGGAATCAAAATGGTATGCTGACAGAGGTTACAAAGAAACATTAAATGAAGACCTTCGTATTAGAAAGTTTATTTCAGAAAAATTGAAGGACTCCTCTGTATCTACTGTTGAAATTGAACGTGCAGCAAACAGAATCAACATTTCAATTCATACTTCAAAACCCGGTATGGTTATTGGTAAAGGTGGTTCTGAAGTTGAAGCTTTGAGAAAGCAACTTAATGCTTTAACTAGCAAACAAGTACATATCAACATTGTTGAAATTAAGAAGCCAGATCTTGATGCAGAATTAGTTGCTGACAGTATTGCTCGTCAATTGGAAGCTCGTATTGCATTTAGACGTGCTATGCGTCAAGCTTCTCAAAGATCTATGCGTGCTGGTGCAAAAGGTATCAGAATTCAAGTTTCTGGTCGTTTGAATGGTGCCGACATGGCTAGAAGAGAATGGCATACTGAAGGTCGTGTTCCATTACAAACATTAAGAGCTGACATTGATTATGCTTGGGTTAACGCATTCACTACTTATGGTGAAATCGGTGTTCAAGTATGGATCAACCGTGGTGAAATCTTACCTTCACGTAAGAATAAGCCTTCGAAGGGAGGAAACAAGTAATGCCTTTAGTACCAAAGCGAGTAAAACACCGTCGTGAATTCCGTGGTAAAATGCGTGGTGCTGCTAAAGGTGGTAAATATATTGCCTTTGGTGAATATGGTTTAGTAGCCCTTGAATCTCACTGGATTACTAACCGTCAAATTGAAGCTGCCCGTGTTGCCATGACTCGTTACATGAAACGTGGCGGTAAGGTTTGGATTAGAATTTTCCCTCAAAAGTCATACACTGCTAAAGGTGTAGGTGTACGTATGGGTTCAGGTAAAGGTGCACCAGCAGGCTGGGTAGCTGTAGTTAAGAGAGAAAAGATTTTATTTGAAATTGGTGGCGTTTCAGAAGAAGTAGCTCGTGAAGCTTTAAGACTTGCTTCTACTAAGTTACCAATTAAGACTAAGTTTGTGACTAAAAGTTCGGAAGTAGGTGGCAATTCTAATGAAGGCTAAAGATATCAGATCATTAACCACTGATCAAATGTTAGAAAAGGAAAAGCAATATAAAGAAGAACTCTTTAACTTGCGTTTCCAACAAGCAACGGGTCAATTAGAAAATACCGCTCGCTTGCGCAAAGTCCGTAAAAATATCGCAAGAATTAAAACAATTCTTAGCGAAAAAGCATTAGAACAAAATTAATGGAAGGGAGCTATTAACTTGAGCGAAGTAAACGAAAGAAATCGTCGTCACGTATATCAAGGTCGTGTAGTTTCTGATAAGATGGACAAGACTATTACAGTTGTTGTCGATACTTACAAGAATCACCCTGTTTATAAAAAGCGTTATAAATACTCAAAGAAGTTCTACGCACAAGACGAAAATAATGAAGCTAAAGTTGGAGATACTGTTCGTATCATGGAAACCCGTCCATTATCTCGCACAAAGCGCTTCCGTTTGGTTAAGATTGTTAAGAAATCTGTTTAATATTTACGGATTTACTGAAGGGAGGATAACAAAGTGATTCAAAACGAATCTCGTTTGAAAGTTGCTGATAACTCTGGTGCAAGAGAACTTTTAGTTATTAGAGTTTTAGGTGGTTCAAAGCGTAAGACTGGTAATATCGGTGATGTCGTTGTAGCTACTGTTAAACAAGCAACACCAGGTGGCGTTGTCAAAAAAGGCGACGTTGTAAAAGCAGTTATTGTCAGAACAAAATCAGGCGCACGTCGTGTAGATGGTTCATACATCAAATTCGACGAAAATGCTGCCGTAATTATTAATGCAGATAAGAGCCCACGTGGTACTCGTATCTTTGGGCCAGTTGCACGTGAGTTGCGTGAGAACGATTTTATGAAGATCGTCTCTCTTGCTTCTGAAGTCTTATAATTGTTAGTGAGGTGCACTGATGTTTGTTAAAACTGGTGACAAGGTAAAAGTTATTGCCGGAAAAGATAAAGGTAAAGAAGGTACAATTCTTTCTGTTAACGTAAAAAAGAATCGTGTAGTTGTTAAAGGCGTTAACAAGATCAAGAAACACCAAAAGCCTTCACAAAATAATGCTAATGGTGGTGTAGTTGAATCTGAGGGTTCAATTCATGCATCAAACGTTAAAGTTATTTCTAAGGCAGATAAGAAGTAGAAGGGAGGACACAAATGGCAAGTTATTTAGCAAAAGAATATAAAGAAAAAGTTATGCCTGCATTGGAAGATAAGTTTAATTACAAGTCTGTAATGCAAGTCCCAAAAATTGACAAAATTGTCTTAAACATGGGTGTTGGTGATGCAGTTTCAAACGCTAAGAACTTAGACGAGGCTGTAGAAGAATTGACTTTGATCTCAGGTCAAAAGCCATTAATCACTAAGGCCAAGAAATCAATCGCTAACTTCCGTTTGCGTGAAGGTATGTCTATCGGTGCTAAGGTTACCCTTAGAGGAGATAGAATGTACGATTTCTTATACAAATTGATCAATGTTTCTCTTCCACGTGTTCGTGACTTCCGTGGTGTTTCATCTCGTTCATTTGATGGACGCGGTAACTACACTTTAGGTATCAAGGAACAATTGATTTTCCCTGAAATTGATTTCGATAAGGTAAATCGTACTAGAGGTTTAGACATAGTTATTGTTACTACTGCCAACACTGATGAAGAAGCTCGTGAACTTTTAGGTCAATTTGGTATGCCTTTTACAAAGTAATGGAGGACATTAATGGCTAAAACATCACAAAAAATCAGAAATCATCGTCCTGCTAAGTTCTCTACACGTGAATACACACGTTGTGAGAGATGTGGTCGTCCACATTCCGTATACCGCAAGTTCGGCTTATGTCGTATTTGTTTAAAGGAATTAGCACACAAAGGTCAAATTCCTGGTCTTAAAAAGGCTAGTTGGTAGGATACGGTTAGGAGGATAGCATAATGGTCATGACAGATCCGATCGCAGATTACTTGACTAGAATCAGAAATGCTAACATGGCAAAGCATGATTCAGTTGAAATTCCTGCATCAAATATCAAAAAATCAATTTCAGAAATCTTAAAGCGTGAAGGTTTCATCCGTGATTACGAAGTTACAGATGATAATAAACAAGGTATGATTAAGATTTTCTTGAAATTTGGTCCAAACGGTGAACGTGTAATCTCAGGCTTAAAGCGTATTTCTAAGCCAGGTCTTAGAAACTATGTAAGTGCTGAAGATTTACCTAAGGTTCTTAATGGATTAGGTATTGCCATCGTTTCTACTTCAGCAGGTGTTATTACTGATAAAGAAGCTAGACAAAAAGGCGTTGGCGGCGAAGTTATTGCTTACGTTTGGTAATTCTGACAGAAAGGAGAAAATTCAATGAGCCGTATTGGTTTAAAGACTATTGAAGTACCTGACAGTGTCACTGTTACCAAAGAAGGCGACAATATCACTGTTAAAGGACCTAAAGGTGAATTAACTAGATACTTTGATCCAAAGATCAAGTTTGAACAAAAAGACGGTGAGATCAACTTTAGTCGTTCAAATGAGAATGACAAAGCTATTCACGGTACTGAAAGAGCAAACTTAGCATCAATGATCGAAGGTGTAGTTGATGGTTATAAGAAAACTTTAAAGTTAATTGGTGTTGGTTATCGTGCACAAGCTCAAGGCAACAAATTAACTTTAAATGTTGGATACTCACATCCAGTTGTACTTACAGCTCCTGAAGGTGTTACTGTTAAGGCTACTTCAGCTACCGACATTGAAGTTGAAGGAATTTCAAAACAAAATGTTGGTCAATTTGCAGCTGAAATCCGCGACGTACGTCCACCTGAACCATACAAGGGTAAGGGTATTCGTTACACTGATGAATACGTACGTCGTAAGGAAGGTAAGACTGGTAAGTAATAAATAGAATATTTTGAGGTGAAATTGTGATTTCAAAACCAGATAAAAACAAGTTACGCTTAAAGCGTCATAAACGTATTCGTGGTAAGATTTCTGGTACTGCTGAGCGCCCACGCTTAAGTATCTTTCGTTCAAACAAAAACATCTACGCTCAATTAATTGATGACGTAGCGGGTGTCACGCTTGCAAGTGCCTCAACTTTGGATAAGTCTATTTCTCAAGATTCAAACAAAGTAGAACAAGCAGCAGCTGTTGGTAAAGCAATTGCTGAAGCTGCTAAAGCTAAGAATATTGAAAGTGTTGTATTTGATAGAAGTGGTTATTTATACCACGGCCGTATTTCAGCATTGGCAGATGCCGCACGTGAAAACGGATTAGATTTCTAGGAAGGAGAATTAACACATGGCAAACCGCAACGATTCTCGTAATAATCGCAGAAACAAGGACGATATCGAAGATCAATTAGTCGCTGTCAACCGTATTACTAAAGTTGTAAAAGGTGGACGTAGAATGAGATTTGCTGCCCTTGTTGTCGTTGGTGACAAGAAAGGCCGTGTAGGTTTCGGTACTGGTAAGGCTCAAGAAGTCCCAGAAGCAATCCGTAAAGCTGTTGAAGCCGGTAAGAAGAGTATGATCAATGTTCCTAAGGTTGGAACTACTATTCCACACGAAGTAATTGGTCATTACGGTTCAGGTAACATCTTATTAAAGCCTGCTGAAGCTGGTTCTGGAGTAGCCGCTGGTGGTGCCGTTCGTATCGTTATGGATATGGCAGGTATTGTTGATGTTACTTCAAAATCACTCGGTTCAAACACTCCAATCAATGTTGTTCGTGCAACTATTGATGGTTTAAAGAAACTTAGAACTAGTGAAGAAGTTGAAAAACTTCGCCAAATCAAGAACGAAGATTAGGGAGAGGTTATTAGATGACTGATTTAAAAGTTACTTTAATTAGAAGTGTTGCTCACCGTCTACCTAATCAAAAGAAAGTTGTAAAGTCTCTTGGCTTGGGTAGAATTAGTAGTACAGTTGTTCTTCCTGACAACGCTGCTACTCGTGGTGCATTAATGAAAATTGCTCACTTAATCTCTGTAGAAGAGATTAATAAATAATATTTAATCAAGGAGGTGCCAATTTAATGAAGCTTCATGAATTACATTCTGCTGAAGGGTCACGTCGTTCTAGAAAAAGAGTAGGTCGCGGTACTTCAAGTGGTTACGGTAAAACATCTGGCCGTGGTCAAAAGGGTCAATTAGCTCGTCAAGGCGGTCACACACGTTTGGGCTTTGAAGGTGGTCAAATGCCTTTGTTCAGAACTATGCCAAAGCGTGGTTTTAATAACATTAACCGCAAAGAATATGCAATCATTAATTTAGATGATTTAAACAAGTTTAAAGATGGTAGCGAAGTTACTGTTGAAAGTTTAAAGGAAAACGGTTTAGTTAAAAAAGAACTTTCAGGCGTTAAGTTATTAGGTAACGGTGAATTAAAAGTTAAATTAACTGTAAAGGTTAACAAAGTTTCCGCAGCTGCCAAGAAAGCAGTTGAAGCTGCTGGCGGAACTGTTGAGGTGATCTAATGTTTTCAACCTTGAAGAACGCCTTTAAGGATAAAGAAATCAGAAACAAAATCTGGTTTACTCTCTTTATTCTTTTGTTATATCGGATCGGTGCAAATATTACCGTTCCCGGTGTTAATGCAAAAGCGATTACTCAGGTTGCACAAACTGGATTAGTTCCAATGCTGGATACTGTTTCTGGTGGTGGACTTGATAATTATTCAATTTTTTCTTTAGGTGTTTCCCCATATATTACTGCACAAATTGTTATTCAATTGTTGCAAATGGATATTGTTCCGACTCTTGTAGAGTGGGGGAAACAAGGTGAAGTCGGACGTCGTAAGACCAATCAAGTTACTAGATATTTAACATTAGGAGTCGCTTTTGTTCAAAGTATTGGTATAACTTTAGGGTTTAACGCGTTGACACAAATGGGTTTAGTCAAAAATCAAACTTGGCAAACTTATTTAGAAATTGCCATTATCATGACCGGTGGTACGATGCTTTTAAATTGGCTGGGTGATGAGATAACTGATAAAGGTTTAGGAAATGGTATTTCCGTCATCATTTTTGCTGGTATTATAGCTAGATTCCCATCTGGAATGTGGCAAATATATAAAGAAGAAATTATTAATAATAATTCAAGTGATCGTTGGCAAGGTATTTTGTTCTTCATCGCGGTTATTGTTGCAATCCTCATCGTAACGCAACTTGTTACTTGGGTTGAACAAGCTAATCGTCGTGTTCCGATTCAATACACAAGAAGAGCAACGATTAGTGGGTCTGAAAGTTTTCTACCATTAAAAGTTAATGTATCTGGAGTTATTCCAGTTATCTTTGCCAGTTCATTCATCATAACACCGGCAACGATATTAATGGCCTTTCAACGAAGTCATGGTGACCAACAATGGTACAAAGTGTTAACAAATATCTTTAGTTTACAAACAACGCCTGGAGTTATTATTTACACCTTATTAATTATTTTATTTACCTTCTTCTATGCTTTTGTCCAGGTAAATCCTGAAAAGCTAGCAGAAAACTTACAAAAGCAAGGTGCATATATTCCAAGTGTATGGCCAGGTAAGGATACTCAAAATTATGTTTCTAAACTTCTAATGAGATTATCCACAGTTGGTTCAGTATTTTTAGGTTTAGTAGCACTTATACCACAATTGGCAACTAACTTCTGGGGATTACCAAGTTCAATTGGATTAGGCGGAACTAGTTTGCTAATTGTAATCGGGGTTGTCTTAGAATTATCTCGTCAGATTAACGGTTTGTTAATGAAGAGAGAATATGTCGGATTCATCAGATAGGACGGAAATATGATTAACTTAATTCTTTTAGGTTTACCAGGTGCAGGGAAAGGAACTGCATCAGAACAAATTGTTGATAAATATCACTTAACTCATATCTCAACTGGGGATATGTTTAGGGAAGCTATGGCAAATAAGACTAAGGTTGGTCTTGAAGCTAAGAGCTACATTGATAAAGGAAATTTAGTTCCAGATGAAGTTACTGCAAAATTAGTCGAGGAACGTTTAAGCCAACCCGATATTAAGGAAGGCTTCATTCTAGATGGTTTCCCAAGAACAACAAAACAAGCTGAACTTTTAGATGAAATTACTAAGCGTTTAAATAAACCTTTAACAAATGTAATTTCTTTAGAGGTTCCTGAAGATGTCTTGGTAAAACGTTTATCTGCACGATTCATGTGTAAGAATTGTGGAGCTACTTACAATAAGATCTCAAAGAAGCCAAAAGTTGAAGGCACTTGTGATCGTTGTGGTGGTCATGATTTTTATCAACGTGAAGATGATAAACCTGAAGTTGTTAAGAATCGTCTTGAAGTTAATGAAAAGATGAATGCACCATTGAAAGACTTCTATCAAAAGAAAGGTTTGTTGACTGTGATTAATGGTGAACAAACTCCAGAAAAAGTTTTTGAAGATATTGATGCGGTATTAAGTAACAACAAGTAAGGGAAAGCTTGTATAATTATAATTCCGTGTTATAATTTCAAAGTATGACTGTTTAATTGCGGAGGAACAACTTTGGCAAAAGATGATGTCATTGAAGTAGAAGGTAAGGTAGTAGATACCTTACCTAATGCTATGTTTAAAGTTGAATTGGAAAATGGAGCTACTATTTTAGCACATGTTTCAGGTAAGATTAGAATGCACTATATTCGTATTTTGCCTGGAGATCGTGTTACAGTTGAGCTTTCTCCATATGATTTAACAAAAGGTAGAATTACGTATCGGTTTATTAAGTAATAACGGAGGTAAACATGAAGGTTAGACCATCTGTTAAACCAATGTGCGAACATTGTAAGATTATTAAGAGACATGGCCGTGTGATGGTTATTTGCTCAGCAAATCCAAAGCACAAGCAACGTCAAGGTTAAAATAATAGGAGGTGCAATTTATGGCACGTATTGCTGGTGTTGACTTACCAAGAGATAAACGAGTTGTAGTCGCATTGACTTACATTTATGGTATTGGTGAACCAACTGCTAAGAAGATTTGTAAAGATGCTGGTGTTTCAGAAGATATCCGTTCAAAGGATTTAACCCCAGAAGATCAAGAAAAGCTTCGTTCAGAAGTCGACAAATACCGTGTTGAAGGTGACTTACGTCGTGAAGTAAGTATGAACATCAAGCGGTTAGTTGATATTGGTTCTTACCGTGGTATTCGTCACCGCCGTGGACTTCCAGTTCGTGGTCAAAACACTAAGAACAACGCTCGTACTCGTAAGGGTACTAAGAGAAGTCGTTAATATTATTTATAAGGAGGTTTATTAATGCCTAAAACAGCACGTAAGCGTCGTGTGAAGAAGCATGTCGAAAGCGGCGTTGCTCATATTCATTCTACGTTTAATAATACTTTAGTCATGATTACTGACGTTCAAGGTAATGCAGTTGCTTGGTCTTCAGCTGGTGCATTGGGCTTTAAGGGTAGTCGTAAGTCAACCCCATTTGCAGCTCAAATGGCAGCAGAAGCAGCAGCTAAGAGTGCAATGGACCAAGGCATGAAACATGTCGAAGTTTCTGTTAAAGGTCCTGGTGCTGGTCGTGAATCTGCTATTAGATCACTTCAAGCAACTGGTCTTGAAATTACTGCAATTCGTGACGTTACACCAGTCCCTCACAATGGTTCCAGACCACCAAAACGTCGTCGTGTATAATTTTGTCCTTGAAAATAAAGGACGTTACGTTTTGAAAGGGGCCTAGTAATGATTGAATTTGAAAAACCAAATATTACCGTTGTTGAACAAGAAGATTCTTACGGTAAGTTTGTTGTTGAACCACTAGAACGAGGCTTTGGTACAACATTAGGTAATTCTCTTCGTAGAGTGTTATTGACTTCTATTCCAGGTACAGGGCTTGTTTACGTTCAAATTGATGGCGTTTTGCATGAGTTTTCAACAGTTCCTGGTGTTAGAGAAGATGTTACTAAGATCATTCTGAATTTGAAGAAATTGGAATTAAGATCAGATTCAGATGAACAAAAGATTATTGAATTGGATGTTGAAGGACCTGCAACTATAACTGCTGATGATCTTAAAGTAGATTCTGATGTAGAGGTTTTAAATCCAGATCAATATATTTGTACTATTGCTGAAGGTGGACATTTGCATATGCAAATTGCGATCAAAAATGGTCGTGGTTATGTAGCTGCAAGTGACAATAAGAGTGAAGATATGCCAATTGGAGTAATTCCAGTTGATTCTCTTTTCTCACCAATTAAGAAAGTTAATTACCAAGTTGAATCAACTCGGGTTGGTAAAAGAGACGATTTTGACAAACTCACTTTTGAGATTTGGACTGACGGTTCAATCAACCCTAATGACGCCCTTAGTTTTGCTGCTAAGATTCTTGTAGAACACTTTAAAGTGTTTGAATCAGCAGATACCGATAGCAAATTTAGCGAAGTTATGGTGGAAAAAGAGGACAATAAGAAAGAAAAGAATCTCGAAATGACCATTGAAGAGTTAGATCTTTCTGTTCGTTCTTATAACTGCTTAAAACGTGCAGGTATCAATACTTTGCAAGAGTTAACTGATAAGACTGAAGCAGATATGATGCGTGTACGTAACTTAGGACGTAAATCATTGGAAGAAGTTAAAAATAAATTAGCTGACTTAGGTCTTTCATTTCGTCAAGAAGATTAACTTAAGTAAGCAAATAAAGGAGGCAAACTGATGGCTTACCGTAAATTAGGTCGCGACAGTGCACATAGAAAAGCAACGCTTAGAGAAATGACTACTCAATTGTTCATCAATGAACGCATTGTGACTACTGAAGCTCGTGCTAAAGAAATCCGCAAGACTGCCGAAAAGATGATTACTTTAGGTAAACGCGGTGATTTAGCTGCTAGAAGAAAGGCTGCTGCATTTGTAAGAAATGAAGTTGCTGATATTCATGAAGATAAAGATGCAGTAGTTGTAAAATCTGCTTTGCAAAAACTTTTCTCAGATATTGCACCACGTTATAAAGATCGTAATGGTGGCTACACCAGAATTATGAAGTTAGCATTAGCTCGTAAGGGTGATGCAGCTCCAATGGTTATTCTTGAATTAGTTTAATTCAGATAATCTAACTTAATAGCTATTAAGAATTATCCATGAAAGTGAGAATAAGCGCGAAGATGATGGCGAAAGCTTAGTCTAGCTTAGATGAATTATCATCCCTCTTCATGGATGATTTTTTTTGCTCTTTTTTGTAAAATTAGAATAGTTTGGTGGTGAGAAAATGGTTAAAAATATTGTTAGCTTTAAAAATGTTTCTTTTACTTATTCGGAATCAAAAACTCCAGCAGTAAAAAATATAAGTTTTGACGTTGAAGAAGGTTCATGGTTTACTATTTTAGGACATAACGGTAGTGGAAAATCTACAATTACTAGGTTAATTAATGGGCTTCTAGTTGCAGATGAGAATTCGAACAGTTCAATTGTGATAGATGGTGACCAATTGAATGATAAAAATTTATGGGAGATTCGTTCTAAGGTTGGGATTGTCTTCCAGAATCCTGATAATCAATTTGTAGGTGCAACTGTGGGTGATGATGTTGCTTTTGGTTTAGAAAATCGGGGAGTTCCGCGTACTGAAATGCTAAAAATAGTTGATCAGGCTATTAAAAATGTTGGTATGGAAGAATTTATAACTTCAGAGCCTGCAAATTTATCTGGTGGACAAAAACAACGTGTAGCTATTGCGGGCATTTTAGCTGTTAAGCCAAAAATCTTGATTTTAGATGAAGCCACATCTATGCTTGATCCACAAGGTAGAGAAACTATTATAAAACTAGTAAAGAAAATGAAACGGAAGAATAACCTGACTATTATATCAATTACCCATGATATAAATGAGGTTATGCTGGCCGACGAAGTTTTAGTTTTAAATGATGGTATAAAAATGCTGCAAGGAAGGCCAAATGATATCTTTGAAAACTATGAACTTATTAAAAAAATCGGTTTAGACATTCCTTTTATTTTTAAAGTTAAACTTGAGTTAAAGAAACACCATATTTCGATACCCCAAAATATAAATTCTGAAGAAAAGCTGATTGAGTATTTATGTCAATTAAATTCAAAAATGTAACTTATGTATATTCTCCCAATTCTCCTCTTGAAAAAATTGGGCTAAAGGATGTAAGTTTTGAGATAAAGAATAATAGTTTTGTGGCTTTAATAGGTCATACTGGCAGCGGAAAATCAACATTAATACAACATTTTAATGCACTTCTCAAGCCGACTGAAGGAGAGATTGAAATCGCTGGAAATAAGATTACTCCGAACACTAGTAATAAGAATTTAAAAGAATTACGTAGAAAAGTGAGCTTAGTTTTTCAGTTTCCTGAAACACAATTATTTGAAACTAGTGTATTGCGAGATATTGCCTTTGGGCCTAAAAATTTTGGCTATAACGAAGAAGAAGCAAATAAGTTAGCCTTAAAATGGCTGAAAAAAGTTGGTCTTCCGGAGAAAATAGCAGATAGTTCACCTTTTGACCTATCTGGTGGGCAAATGCGAAGAGTAGCAATTGCTGGTGTA
Organism: Candidatus Lactobacillus pullistercoris; assembly: GCA_018883635.1. GTDB lineage: Bacteria > Bacillota > Bacilli > Lactobacillales > Lactobacillaceae > Lactobacillus > Lactobacillus pullistercoris. The sequence continues at coordinate 10,964 of JAHLFT010000013.1, read as the reverse complement.
ATGGCTTATCAACCAGATATATTATGCTTAGATGAACCGGCAGCTGGACTTGATCCACGTGCTCGTAAGGAAATGATGAATTTGTTTCGGGATTATCAGAGAAAAGGGCATACGGTTATTTTAGTGACACATAATATGAATGATGTGGTTAATTTTGCTGATGACGTCCTTGTGATGGAACATGGTCGTCTTATCAAACATGATACGCCGGAGAATGTTTTTGCAGATAAAAACTGGGTAGAAGAACATTCTTTAGAGGAGCCAACTGCTAGCCTTTTTGCAAATAAACTTACAAACTATAAATTTGATAAAAAGCCGTTGAATTTAACCGATTTAGTCAATGGAATTGTCGAAAATTTAAAGAGGTGATATTTTGAGTAAAATAATAATCGGACGATATATCCCTGGGGATTCTATTATCTATAAGATGGATCCACGAGGAAAGTTAATAGTCGCTATCTTATTCATTTTTATCATCTTTTTGGCAAATAATTGGTTAACTTATGGCATTATCACATTATTTGCTTTAATGGCAGTAATTGCTACGAAATTAAAAATTAAGGTCTTTTGGGACGGAATTAAACCACTCGTTTGGTTAATCTTTTTCACCTCAGTATTACAATTGTTTTTTACTAGTGGTGGCAAGATATATTGGCAGTGGTGGATATTCACCTTATCGACTTTTGGTATCACTAATGCCATTTATATTTTTATTCGGTTCACATTGATCATCTTAATTTCAACGGTAATGACTGTAACTACAATGCCTTTAGAAATAGCTGATGCAATGGAGTGGATTTTAAAACCCTTAAAATTAATTAAAGTCCCAGTTGATAAAATAGCTTTAGTTATGTCTATTGCACTTAGGTTTGTTCCAACGCTATTTGATCAAACTTTAAAAATTATGAATGCTCAGCGTTCTAGAGGAGCAGATTTTAATGATGGTGGTTTAATAAAACGAGCAAAAGCTATCTCACCTTTATTAGTCCCTTTATTTATCAGTTCACTAGAAACAGCAGTTGATCTTGCAACAGCTATGGAAGCAAGAGGATATCGTGACTTCACGGGAAGAACTCATTATCGGATTCTAAAGTGGTCAAAATACGATCTTATTTGCTTAGCATATTTTGTAATTTTAACAGCTTTATTAATTATATTTAGGACAAATTAATGATAACAAGATATAAAATGTTAATGGCTTACGATGGGCATCTTTTTCATGGCTTTCAAATTCAACCTAATCAAAGAACGGTTCAGGGTGAAATTGAACAAGCTTTAAAAAAGATGACCAAGGGTAAGCGAGTGATAGTAGAAGGCTCAGGTAGAACAGATGCTGGGGTGCATGCTTTAGGGCAAGTTATTCAATTTGATTACCCGGGAAATACTATTGAGCCAGAGAGAATGGTTAAAGCTCTTAATTCAATGATGCCAATGGATATCATTTTTAAAAAAGCGGAAATTGTAGATGATGATTTTCATGTTCGCTATAGCATTAAGGGAAAATGGTATCGATATCGCGTCAGCTTAGATCACTTTGTTGACCCTTTTAAGAGATTTTATACTGGTCACTATCCTTATCCAGTAAATGTTGAAAAAATGCAGAAGGCAGCAAAAGATCTGCTTGGTACTAATGATTTTACGAGTTTTGCAGCTAGTGGTGGACAAATAATCAATAAAGTTCGAACAATGTATTACGTGAATATTCAAAAAGATGAAAAAGAAAATGAAATAATTTTTGATTTTATCTGTTCAGGATTTTTATACAATATGGTGAGAATTTTAGTTGCTACATTATTGCAAATTGGTAATGGTAAGCGACCGATTAATGATTTTCCACGAATTATTGCTGCCAAGGATCGCTTGCAAGTTACAGAAACTGCTCCGGCGAGTGGATTATATCTTTATCATGTTTTTTATGATGAATTACCAGATAAATATCGACAAGATCGACATTTATAATTGACTTTTCGCCCAAAACGACGTACCCTAGTATAGTATGTTTGTCCACGATAGGCCCCGGAAACTTATTGTTTTCAAACTGCAAATAAACGGAGGAATTTAAATTGCGTACTACACCATTAGCAAAATCTAGTGAAATTGAACGTAAGTGGTATGTTATCGATGCAACTGACGTATCTTTAGGACGTCTTTCTACAGCCGTAGCCACTATTTTAAGAGGTAAGAATAAGCCTCAATACACACCAAATGTTGACACTGGTGACAATATTATTGTTATCAATGCTTCAAAGATTAAATTAACTGGTAAGAAAGCTACTGATAAGTTCTACTATCACCACTCAGAATGGCGTGGCGGTTTGAAGTCCGTATCATACGGCGAATTGCTTGCTAATAACCCAGTTAAGATGGTTGAAATTTCAGTTAAGGGTATGCTTCCAAAGAATACTCTTGGTCACCAAGAATTCATGAAGATGCACGTTTATGCTGGTGAAGATCACAAGCATGAAGCACAAAAGCCTGAAAAGTTAGACATCAACAAATTAATCTAGGAGGTTAAATAATGGCACAACAAGCTGCATACATTGGTACTGGTCGCCGTAAAGACTCAGTTGCTCGTGTTCGTTTAGTACCTGGTAACGGTACTATTACTGTTAACGGTAAAGAAGTTAATGAATACATTCCATTTCCTAACTTAGTTAAGGACTTGAAGCAACCATTAACTTTGACTGAAACTGACGGTCAATATGATATTCATGTTAACGTAAATGGTGGTGGCTTTTCAGGTCAAGCTGGAGCTATCCGTTTGGGTATTGCACGTGCACTTCTTGATGTGGACCCTGATTTCCGTGGCCCATTAAAGAAGGCTGGTTTCTTAACACGTGACCCAAGAATGAAGGAAAGAAAGAAGCCAGGTTTGAAGAAGGCCCGTAAAGCTTCACAATTCTCAAAACGTTAATCTTTGGATTTTACGTTTATACAAAAAGCATCCCATATCGGGATGCTTTTTTTGTGGAGTTTTTAGCTATAATTACTTTTTCTTTTTTGATTTTATAGTTTCATATGTGTATATTCCCCAGCCGATGAGACATACAATACATAAAAATAATTTCAATACTTTAGAGTTACTTGTCCAAGTACACCATAAATTGACTGAGGTTGAAACAATTACAAGGATTACTAAATATATATTTAATTTGTTTTTAAGAATGTTTCTACCTCCTAATAAAAATAATAATATCCTTGCTGTGTATTATACACTGATTTAAATAGCTTAATATGAACTTAGTAAGAATTTCACATTATATGTGATATACTTCTAGAATATATGTAAGTGAGGAAATATTATGTGAAAAAAGAAAAGAGCTATCATGAATTAAAAAGTGAATTATACAGTGGCTATATTGTTTGCTTTCTCTTTTTATGTGGCGTAATTTTTCGTAACGTAATTCCTTGGGAGTGGTTACGAGTAGGAATTGTATGTGGACTCGTATTGATATTATTCGAGCTATTATCTTTACAATATAAATTTTTAAAATTAAAAAGAGCTTCATCTAAGAGCGACAAAGCTTAGCAAGGTGCATCCCATATTGGGATGCTTTTTTGTGCTCAAAAATAATCTTTTCCACCATTTACCCACAAAAAATAACCATTCACCGAAATTTTTAAATTTAAAATATTTTTCCATCTATACTAATAAACAAGAAAGGAGGAAAAAGGATGAAGGTAAAATTTAACATTGATAATCAGTTACCAGAAGAACATGCTGAATTTTGGTTAAAAAAGATGACGGATAAATTCAGCCAATTAGGCAAAGAATTAAGTGGTGAACAAGACATGGTCTGGTGTAATACCGATGATGAAATTGTTCCCGTAAAGTTTGAAAGCATCTATTTGATTCAAGTCGAGAATGAACAGACTGTAATCTATGACAAATCTCAAAATTATCGGTATAAAGGACGACTATATCAAATCAAAAATGTCTTGCCCCATGATTTTTTAGCGGCATCCAGAAGTGCAATTATTAACTATCGAAAATCGATCATCTGGAGATTATGGATAGTGGCAATATTGATGTTATTATGAAAAACCAAATGCGGGTACAAATTTCTAGAAGAAAAATTAAAGACTTGAAAGAGAGGCTAGGATTATGAAAAGAGTAGAATCATTTTTAGCAAATGGACTTGTTGGCATTGGTATTGGGATGATCTGGTATGTGGTAGAAACCGTGCTTCAAACAGGAGAAAATTGGCAGCATGTACAAGTTCCGTTTACTAGCTTATTTTTTTGGTTGATCGCTACTTTTGTAATTGGTGTATTTTTCAACTTGGCTGGGTTAGTTTTTGAACAAACGCAATGGTCATTGAGAAAGCAAATTATCGTAAATTTCTTTGTTTGCTATATTGCATACTTTGCTTTCGAATTAGTAATTAATGATTTCGAGTTGTCAATTCACTTTTTTTTGGTGATTACTGGAGCCTTCATCTTAATGTATCTAATTGCTTACGGTTTATATTTTTTACAATTGTATCAAGATGTTAAGCAAATCAATCACAAATTGAAAGAAAAATAAAAAAAGCTCCGAATTTTTCGGAGCTTTTTTCATGGTTACAAACTATCTTGAATATTATCAGCTAGGTAGTCATAAAGCATGCCGTGCTTCAATTGCTTAGTGTCAACACCAAGAGTTTCAGCGATTGCATAAGCAAATGCCCAAGCAGTAGCAGGACCACGGCTGGTTAAAATCTTGTGTTCCTTGTCAGTAACCGTGATTCTTTCACTGAATTTAGCAGAAGAATCATCCTTCAAGCATTCATCTTCAATACCAGGGTAGCAAGTGAAGTCAGCATCTTTTAACACACCATAGCGAGCTAAAGCACGAGGAGCAGCACACATTGCAGCATCCCACTTACCGGCTTCATGGCGTTTAACCATTAAGTCACGTAACTTTTCATTGTCTCGCAAGTTAGCTGAACCGGTCATGCCGCCCGGGAAAGCGACAAGGTCATAATCTAGTAAACTATCGTCCACAACTTTATCACAAGTTAATTTAATGTGGTGATCACCGTCTACGTCTTTACTGTTTAAACCAACCATGTCACATTCAAAATTTAGTCGACGTAAAGCATCAACAATACTTAATCCTTCGACTTCTTCGCAGCCATTTGCAAAAACAACAGCGACTTTTGTCATATAGTACTTCCTTTCAAAAAATATTAATTAACACTAATTTAATTATTAAACATTTAAATAGAAAAGTAAATCAGATAGTCTAGATAAATGTAAGGTTGGGCGTGGCTTAATCGGATTTTTATCCTTTTTGGGTGCAAGCCAAAGTGAAGAAAGATTTTCATTTTCCGCTTCTTGAATTTCTTCAACTAAATTACTGCCGATTATTAAAGCCGAATCAGGATCAATATTAAGTTCATGTAATTGTTTTCTGATGTTAAAAGAGTTTTTGAAATCAATATTATATTGAATAGAATCAAAATAATTGAGTAAATTACTGTCAGCTAAACGCGGTTCTAAAATATCTTTTTTCGTTTTACCCCAGCATAGTAATTTGATCTCATCTTTAACCTGATCTAAAAAATCAAAGCTGCCTTTAATAAGACGATGCTGCCTAGATAATGTAATTAAATATTCATTTTTTGTTTCAGGTATATTAGCTAAGAAAGTTTGCAAAATTAAGTTAATTTGCTCATCTTCAGATAAGAATTTAAATTGCGAACGTAATTTAGCATATACCGCTTCTTTATCTTTAAAATCAATTTCGTGCTTTTTTAAAGTTGATTTCAATGCATTTTTTAAAGCAAGTTTTTCATTCAAAAGTGTGCCTTCCGGAATAAAAATTAAAGTTTCAAAAGTATTCAAAATATACCTCCAATAAAGATAGTATAGCGGTTTTTCGTCAGTAGCAGAATAAATCTGGTAAAATAGTAGTAATTGTGATAATGAGAGGGGAGAATTTACTTGGCTACAGAAGTTTATTTAGTTCGTCATGGAGAAACAATGTTTAATCAACTGAATAAAGTTCAAGGATGGTGTGATTCTCCATTAACAGTTAAGGGAATTGATGATTTAAAAAGAACAGCACGGGCATTAAGTCAGGTACACTTCGATAATATGTATTCATCTGATTTAAAAAGAGCAATTGATACAGTTCACCTCATGAAAAATGCTAATGTTGTCTCAGAAATTGGTAAAATTAGAAAATTACCAGAATTTCGTGAAGTTTTCTTCGGTAGCTTTGAAGGCGATGATATTGATCAGACTTGGGCACAAATTGCTAAAGTTGGTGGATTAAATAGTGAAACTAACGTTCAAAAAATTATTAATAAACTCGGACTTGAAAAATTTAGAGAAGCAACTAAAGAAGCAGATCCACGTCATTTAGCTGAAAATAAAGAAGAGCTTGATGAAAGAATGATTCGCGGCATTCATATTTTGAAAGATTTAACTAAAAATGAAGAACGAGTTTTGCTTGTTTCTCATGGTGATTTCATTAAAACTTTGGCAATTAAATATTGGAATAAGAGTGATGGCAAACATGACATTATTTTTCCAAACAATGGCAGTGTTACCCGTGGTCTACTTAAAGATGATGGTAGTTTTGAAATCATTGATTACAATAAGGATGCTGAAAGTTTGTAAAAAAGTCCTACTGCAGAAGTAGGACTTTTTTTGGTAAACTGGATAGGCGGAAGGAAAATATTATGAATAAGAAAGATCATACAACCAAACGCTATGTGTTTGTGACGTTGTTAAATGTATTAATTACTATTGCAGAGTTTTTAGGTGGGATCTTCTCAGGCTCGCTTGCTTTGTTATCTGATGCTGTTCATAATTTAAGTGATGTAGGTGCGATTGTTTTATCATTTGTAGCTCACTTAATTAGCGAAAAAGATCGCAATCGAAGAAAAACTTTTGGTTATCAAAGAGCTGAGACCTTAGCGGCATTTACTAATGGGGTAATTTTAATCGTTATTAGTTTAGTTTTGTTTGTCGAAGCAATTGAACGTTTTTGGAAGCCAGAAAAGATTAACGGCAATTTAATGCTAATCATTGCTTTGATCGGGTTAGCCGCAAACTTTATTTCAATGCTGGTAATGCACCATGATGCAAAGAAGAATTTGAATGTTCGCTCAACATTTGTTCATATGATGAGTGATGCACTATCAAGTATTGCAGTTGTTGTTGGGGCGGTTATTATTGAATTTTGGAAAATCGATTGGATCGATCCACTGCTAACAATGCTAGTGTCGTTATTCATTTTATTTGAAGCGTATAAAGTTACGATGAAGGCTGCTAATATTCTAATGGAATCAAATCCAGGAATCGATTTAGCAAAAGTAAATATGGTAGTCCTCAGACACACAGATATTATTAATATTCACCACGTGCATTTATGGCGCTATAGTGATAATTATATTATGTTGGATGCCCATCTTAATGTGAAGAAAACAATGACCTGTGCAGAATTTGAGCAATTATCTCATCAAATTGGACGAGAATTAAAGTCAAAATTTGGTATAAATCATTTTACTTTCCAGGCAGAATGCGAACGTGGTGTGAATGACAAGATGATTTATGGTGAAGGAAAAAAATAGGAGTATAAATGGCAAATCAATTTGATATTTTTACAGCAATTATTGTAATAATCGTTGGTTTGTATGATATTTCGATTGCAATTAATCGACGTCATCAACCACAGAAAAAAGCGGTTAAAGCTTATGCTGTTTTAGGGGTAATCTTTACAATTTTTGGAATTTATTTATTAGTGTCTAGTTTAATCAGTCGAGGGTAAAAAATGGTTAAATTGGTTTTAGTTAGACATGGTGAAAGCGTAGCAAATGCTGCGAATGTATATACGGGCTGGAATGATGTTCCATTAACCGAAAAAGGAAAAAAGCAAGCTGAGAATGCAGGAAAATTAATTAAGCAAATACCACACTTTTTTCCGAGCCGAATTCATACTTCAGTTTTATCAAGAGCAATTGTCACGGCAAATATAATTGCGGATGTGTGCGGCTTTTTGTATTTACCAATCACTAAGACCTGGCGGTTGAATGAAAGGCATTACGGTGCTCTAAGAGGCTTAAACAAAGATATTTCTCGTCAGGTATTTGGTAAAGAGCAAGTGCTGCAGTGGCGGAGAAGTTTTGACTCAGTGCCACCAAAGCAAGGCTCGCCGATTATTGATCGTCGATACCAGAAATTCGATCAGAATCTTATGCCCCGAGCTGAAAGTTTGCACCAAACACAACTTCGTTTATTGCCTTATTATCATGATGAAATTGCAAGTCGTCTTCTTCAAGGAGAAGATCAATTAATAGTTGCTCATGGCTCAAGTCTAAGAGCGTTGATTAAAAAAATTGAGAATATTAATGATCATGACATTGTTAAATTAGAAGTTCCCAATGCTGAGCCGATCATTTATACACTTGATGAGCATTTAACGATTATGAATAAGCAAGTTTTAAATTAAACGGTAAAAGTACACTTTTTTAACTTACAAATGCATAGAAAATGCTTCAAATATGTTAAAATTTATTACGAGTATATTTTTTCTAGTTTGGAGTATTTGGCATGCGTAAAATATTTTTGTTAAGAGGCGCACCTGGCTCCGGTAAATCTTCTTTTATTGCCCGTCATCACTTACAACCTTATGCGATTAGTCGTGATCAAATTCGGTTATTATTGGCGGATTTAACTGTATATTATCAAGAGGAAGCCGATTATTTACACCAGGTAATTCCGCGTCACGTTACTGTGCAAACACAAAAAATGGTGGATAACCTTGTAGAGCACAAAATGTCTTATGGTGAAACTGTTATTGTGGATGGAACTCACATCGTTTCTAGTGCAATTGAACATTTTAAACCATGGGTGGATAAATATCACTATGAATTGTTTGTTGTTGATTTGATGCAGCATAATACTTTAGAGAACTTGCTCAAGCGTAATCAAACGCGAATGCATTATGATTGGGTAAAGCCTGAAGTAGTTAAGCAAATGTATCGTTCTTATAAGGCACATCCGGAAGTTCCGGATTGGGCTCATGGTATTTTACCTAATCAGATGGAACGAGCACTATCGCAAAGAGAAAGTAATTTAGATCGTTATTCACATGTGATTGCAGTTCCGGATCAAGTTAGTGAAGAGAATTTTCCACATGTGCATATCTCTAATTTCTATTTCTCATTTAATGATAAGTTTACTGAGAGATATGGTACATATCGTAATGTCGTAACTATTGCTAAGACTCGGGATGAAGCAGTAGAAGAGTTTAAATTACCATATTTTGTTTTTAAATTTCATCACAAGCATTTTTTAATTTCGGCTTATCCGATTAGAAATGAAATGCTTGATCCAATCAGAAAAGTTCATGGAACTTGGTCATATACAACAGGATTATTTAATGTTGCTGATTATTTGAAAGAATTCCCGGAAAATGAGGAACAGCATGTTCATCAATTTAATTTAAGTAAACTTGATCCTGAAAGATTGCTTCATATTTGGTAGAAGAAAACTTATTCACATTGTGTGTGAATAAGTTTTTTTAAAAAAATTCCAATTAAAAAATAAAAGTTTAAAATAAAACACATCAAAAACATTTTGGAGGAAGTTATGAATTTTAAGAAAGTGGTAATTCACAGTCTGCAAATTATTTTTGCATTGACTATTTTGGTAATTATTAATGGAATTAGTGGGAGAAAGGTTAAGGCTGAAATAACGGTCTCAAATCCTAAAACTGACTATGTCGTAAGAACAAGTTCACAGGTTTATAATAGCCGTTTAAAGAAAGTTAGTTTTAAAACCCGTGGAAAGATGCGCGGTAAAAGTGTTCCTGTCGCTGAAGCAAGTTTAGAATGTGGGAAGTTCATCAATGTTTTAGGGACCAAAAATATTAAAGGTAAAGATTATTACCGCATTGGCCGCAATCAATATATCAGAAAAGATAATGTCATCAACTATCCAGAAACTAAAGCAAGAATTAGTTCTGAAGAGCAGGATGAAAGCTTTGAATTTAATGATGATGAATTTGATCTCTCTAATTTAATTGAAGATATAGATGGTGGCCTCTATGATACAGATCCATCTTACGCAACTTTTGATGATTCTGTTTACCATAATCGAATGATTAAGAATGCCAAAAAATTATTAGGTTACTTTACTTATGGCACAGGTGCTAATCGGATAAAGTTTGGTAATTGGCGGCATCCAAGAAAGCATGGTAAGACAGATTGTTCAGGCTTTGTATGGTTAATTATGAAGAAGAGTGGTTGTCGTCGCGTAGGTAATTGGCCATTCTTTACTGCACCAATGGAAACTGACGCTAAGCACCACCACCGTTACTTAAGAAAAATTTCTGCTAAGAATATTCGTCCAGGGGATGTAGTAATCGCTAATACTGGTAATGGTTTGGGCAATAATGGGCATGCTGCAATTATTGATAGTAAGTACGATGGCATGGATACTCAAATTATTGAAATGGGTGGCGATAGTAATGGACCAGTTCACCGTTCAACTATTGGCTATTCTTTAAGTCAAAAATTACTTAAGGGTCGAATTACTTATGCGCGAGTAGTTAGATAATTTATTGTGAATATATAAAAATAAAGGCTCTCTGTCAAATGGTGTTGATAGAAGTCAAATATAATTTAGATTAATTGTCTGGGAAAAAACTAACTCTCAGATACAAAAAGCCGATCAATCTAACTCTTAATTTGAGTTGCTTGACCGTCTTTTTCTTTTACCTTGTTTTCTTCCAGTCTGATTCTAGTTAAGAGATTGATAAAGTTAGAGTAGCCGTAAGCAGTTCTTTCGATTTGTTTTATCTTGCGGTTGAAGCCTTCAAGACAGCCATTGGAATAAGGCCAACTAGTTTAATCAACGATATATTAATTGAGTCATTAATATATCAAACTTTCTACCACTTAGATTCAGAATATCCCATTAGAAAGAAGCGACCTAAAAACAATAGTCATTTCAAATTGAAATTAGCT
>JAHLFT010000105.1 GCA_018883635.1 Candidatus Lactobacillus pullistercoris | reverse complement strand
TTTATCACGTTCTGCTCGATAAGAAGAAAGAATGGAATTAGATGCTAAGTAATCTTGACGAATTACTTCTAACTCAACACCTAAAATATATAAAACGAATAAAACTACAAAACCAGTACGATCTTTTCCTTCGGTACAATGAAGAATAGTTGCTCCATCTTCTTTTTCGGCTAGAATAGTTAAAACTTGACGAACTGTATTTTGATCATGCGCTTTAACAACATGGTCGCTATAATGATCACACATCATTTTAAAAGCAGCATGGGGATCATGATGATATAGATCATCTTCTCGTGATAAATCTTGAATCCCGCCTAAAGTACCTTCTTCTTCAGAAAGAGGCAAGGAAATATTTTTAACACCTTCAATTTGCGGATCGGGATGGTCTTTCCTTTCACTCTTTGATCGCAAATCAATGATTGTTGTTAAACCGTAATTTTTTAAAAACTGAATATCCTCATCAGACATACGGGTAAGTGTTCCCGTTCTAATTAGCCGATGTGTTTTTATCTTTCTTCCATCTAATCCCACTATTCCACCCAAATCTCGGGGATTAAGAATACTATTAACTGGCAATAATGTTGTTGTCATGAATCATCCTCATTAATTATCTTCTCTATTTCTGGCGCGATTAAACTTTGCTGAACTTTCATATCTACTGGATGATAGGTTGAATCAATACATTCATCCCAATACTCAATATGTTTCTTATCTATATAGCTTTCTGATTCTTCAACATTCTGACCATTCTCGCCTTGGACAGAATACCAGTAAAAATATGTATAACCATCTTCATTCTTTTCACTAAAGACAGTCTCAACATACATTTTTTCAGCAGCCATTGTTTTAACTGTATCTACGTGATGCTCATTTAAAAAATTCATCCACTCCTGAGCTTTTTCCTCTTTACCTTTCTTAATTCGAAATCTAGTTAATTCAATTTGTGTCATTTTCTATCCTTCAATCTTTTTTCCATCAATGTATTTTCGCCTTTTATTAATTTCCATCTTTTTAAGAATATCTTCACCAAGATCACTTCCTACCATTTCGGAAATTCCTAAAAGAAAAATTGCAACATCTGCCAATTCTTCATTGATGTTCTCCGGATCATCCTTTAGCCACGCCTGAAAAAGTTCATTTACTTCCCCATATAATAGAAGAAGTTCAAACTTAATATCAGTAGTATTAAAATTATGGTTTTTCTTATTTTCAAGGACAGCTTTTTGTAATTTTTTAGTGTCAATAATCATAGATTTTTTACTCCTTCTTGCTAAAATGTTCTTCAATATAGTCCTTTATGCTTACATTTAATAAAGATAAGCTATTTAATTTTACGTAGATATTTTCTAAAAGAGACTTTACATTATTAAATCGATAAAATTCTATCAAATCTGGTGCATAAGGATTAAAATCAAAACTTTTTATCCAACTAATAAAATCCTCATTAGAAATTTTTTGATTTTTAAAAGCTTCTATAAAAACATCTGATAATCTATACTCTTCTCCATCAATAAAGCGTCTATCTACCCTATTTAACATTTTGTAAGTTGATGATAGAAAGAGATGTGCCATTTCAGGATCAAAGTTATCGCTCTTCATTCCATCCGCAATTGCATCAGAACAATGAGCAACTGCATGAAACCAACCATACTTTTTAGAGAATCCCGTAAAATCAGATTCTTTAGACAAATAAACTAGTAAGTTTTTGAACAATTCTTTCTCTTCAGAATCGGTTAAAATTTTGAAGTATTCTGATTCTGAGTCATTATTGACTTTAATGATTAAATCCCAAAATAAACAAGTAAAGGATCTGGTCAGTGTAGGAATTCCTGTTTCATCAATTTTATAAAATAAAGTATTCTTTGTTTTGATTTTCTCTATCATAAAATGTGCTTGATCTAATGAAAAATTTTCTTCTAAAAATCCTTTTCCAAGACTATTGCACACTAGAGAATCCCTAATTAAACTGTCCGGATCCCCAATATGATTAAGCATCCAGTTTATTTCCTCATTTGTGTATATAGGCGTAGACTCAGTTAACTTATCTTTCAGTTCTTGTATCTTCATAAGCCTTCTCTGTATTATTATCGATCTATTTTATCTAATTCAATCTTCAACTTTTGCTTTAGTTCTTCAAGCTCTTTATCATTCAATACATTCTCTGCACTGTACATTTTTTCTCGTGGATACCACCATACTGGCCCTTTGCCATGGTAGCCGTATTCTCCTAAATCTCCGCTCACTCTTGGAAACAAATGCCAATGCAAATGAGAATCACCGTTTCCCAGTAATTCGTAATTCATTTTTTCACATTCAAAAGCTTTTGAGACTGCTTCACCCACTAACGACATTTCTTCTAAAAAAGCTTGCTTTTCAGTCGAATCTAATTCATATAGTTCGTTTTTATGTTTTTTATAAAGGAAAAGCGTGTAGCCTCTAAAATGTTGATTATCGCCCAATACCACATAACCGGTTCTTAACTCTTTCACAAAGAATTTATTCTGATTATTTTTAATCATTTCAATTCGTTCACAAATTAGACACATAGATTTTTCCCATTCCTTGTTTATCTCAATTCCATCGTATCTTGTGAAAAAACGACAGGAAATTCATCTGACCACTTTTCAGTAATGGTATTTGCTCTCTCAAAACCAAATTTCCTGTATAAAGCTTTTGCTCGTTCATTATTAGTAAATACTTCTAATCTAACGGGTCTCTCTAACTCGACTAATGCTTTTTTAATTAACTCAGTCGCAATTCCCTTATTTTGATGAGTTGGGTCAACATAAATGAAATTCAAACTACCTGGCCGAAAGCCAATAAATCCAGCTAATACCCCATTCTCAAACGCTACATAAATTTTACAAGACAAAAAATAATCTAAATATGGTGCATCCCGTAATGGTAGAAAAACCTCCTCCAAATTTTCACTCTGAAGTTCTTGTTTTCTTGCTCTATCCATCACTAAGCACAACTTATTAAAGTATTTTGATTGATAAGATTTGATCTCTAGACTCATTTTTAACCTAATTCTATTTACATTAATCATTTTTTTATTTATTATTAATCTACCATAATTTTATATTTTTACAATAATAAGCTGGAGATGAGAAAATGAAAAATAAAATAACGTACATCCTTGCAGCCATTGTTTCAATAGTCGGTATTGGCCTATTAATTTTTGCCTTATATTTACAAATACAAGATCACGCTTCTACTAGGTCTATTATCTGGTCCATAATCGAAATTCTCATTTTGCTCAGCGCTGCTTTTTATTACTTTAGAAGCGCAATAAAAAATACCAGCGATGATAAACATAATGAAGAAGATTCTAAGTTAAAAATAATTGAAACAAATTCAAAAGCAAAATCACTGGACTTTATCAGCAATCTAAGTTTTTGGTGTGGCATGCTATTAATGATCTATGCCTCACATCAATTAAAAGATGACCCTCAATTTTCGTATATACTTTTTGCTATTTCAGGCACTTTAACAATAATTTGGTTAATTACCTTAGTAGCTCAACTTTTTTATATTGTTAAATACGGGAGAAAATTAGATGACACAGAAAAATAAACTATTAACTTTATCTTCCTTTAATTCACAGTATTTAAAACATATTTGGCGAGACGGTTTTCAAGATAAAAATCCTGCATGGACTAAATGGAATGCACCCTATTTTAATGATTATCATGCTTATCCTTCTTTTTCTCAGTTTGAACATAGTCCCATTACTGATTATCTACTAAGCGATTCTTGTAAATGCATCTGTTTAGATGGAAAAGGCATCGGGATGGTTTCAAAAAATTGGATAGATGAAGTAACCCGTTGGCTTGAAATTGGCATAGTTATTTATAATCCCACCTATTGGCACGGTGGAATAGGAAGTCGAGTACTAAAAATATGGATATCTGAAATTTTTGACCAATATCCGGAATTAGAGCATATCGGATTGACTACTTGGAGTGGAAACTCACGAATGATCCATCTTGCTCAAAAACTAGGTTTTAAAAAAGAAGCTCAAATTAGAAAAGTGCGTTTTTATAAAGAAAAATACTATGATTGCATGAAATACGGTATTTTGCGTGATGAATGGATTAATTAAAAAAACAGTGATTTTGTCTTTGCATCGCTGCCCTTTTCTCATATTAACTTTTTAGCTATCTTATACCTATCTTCTACATTATTACCAACCTAACCTATTCGTAAAAGCCTCTTAGATTCATCAAAATTGTTTTATTAAGATTAAAAAAAACAAGCAACTGATGTTTTTAACGAATATGGTCTTGATTGGTCATCAGCAATGAGAATAATTTTGACGCAAGTAGTAAGTGAAAGCGCTATACCAGTTAATTTATCAAGATATTCAGATATTTCTCCAACAATGAAATCTAACATAGAAAAATCACTCCAAGAATACAAAATAGGAGATTACAAAACTTCAGATTCAGTAGATGAATTATTTGAGGAGCTTGATAAAGATTAATGGCAAAAGTCAACTTCACTCCTCAATTTAAGCGAGATTACAAGAAGCTCAAAAGAAAACACTACTACGATACCAATAAGTGGAAACATGTTATCAATCTATTAATTGAAGAAAAATTTGAGATTCTTGCTCAAAAATACGATAATCATCAATTAAAAGGCTTATTCAAGTCTATGCGTGCGTTGCATGTTGAACATAATAAAGCTGAAAACTGGGTTTTAGTATATAAAATTCATAAAGGTCAATTAGAATTATTAACTATTGACATAATTTCTACTGGATCTCACAATCATTCTTATAGAACTTAAAGCATTTGAAAAATAGTTTAAATAAAAAACTGATACATCATTGTTAGATAAACGTTGATGCATCAGTTTTTTTTGTTTTTTAAAGAATTATCAATATTTCTTCTACTATGCTTGTTAGTAGGACAGCTTCCTCCAACTACTAGTTCAATCATTATCGATGATCAACATATAGAAGATAACTGGAACAAAGCACATGAATATTTTGGTTCCATCAACCAAAAGCATTTTATATTTGATCGGAGTTTACTTTTTAACTTAACTTTAGGTAAAAGATATTCAAAAGATAAATAGTAAAAGGTACAGCCACTACATATAGCGTCACTGTACCTTTTTACTATATTTTTCCTTATTTTCTAACCACTTTATACCGATTGCTTCTATCTTCTACTTGCTCTTTATCAGCTGGATAACCAATTGGCAAAAGCACAGTAGTTTCATAACCTTCATCCATTCCTAATTCTTTTTGGAGTTCAGGAAACTTATTTAGTGCAAATACTCCGCCCATTACGTAAACTAATCCTAAACCTAAATCAGCTGCTTCTACCATTACATTTTCAGCAGCTACAGAAGCATCCCTTTCACCAAATTGACTGTCCTTTTTAGTATTAATCATAAATATTAACGGTGCATTATAACAATAATTGTTTGTACTATTTTCTATCTTTTTAAGTAGTTCTGGTTTTGTAATGACGCTAAGTTCCATGACATCTGTTTGATGCATGGCACAAGGTGAAGCTTGAAAGGCATCAATTAGCTTTTGGATTTTTTCTTCTTCTACTTCTTCATTAGTATATTTTCTAACTGCTTCTCTTTCAAAAATTGCGTTCATGATGTTCTCCTTTCAAGGTGAAACTATTTACCATCTATATAAGTTTATTTTACTCTCTCATAGAGAAATTGTAATAAAAGATCATTAATTGAAGCTTTTGATAGTTTTTTTCTTCTTCTACCTATCTTTGTTAGAATGACGGTGAAAGCAATATTGTCAAAGAAAGAAAGGACGATAGTCATGGACATTGAAAAAGAGGTATCTAAACCAATATTTAAAGCTGCTTTACTAGCAATTTCTCTCTTTATTATGATGCCCTCTGTTATTTTCCCGGCTCTTCCTCTAATTGAAAAGGCATTTCCTAATATTCCGCGTGTTACTGTGGAATTACTGACTACCATTCCTAATTTTGGAGAAATATTTTGTCTTTTAATAAATCCTTTTCTAGTTAAAAAAATTGGTAGAAAAAAGTAATTTTAATTGGATTAGCTCTAGTTGGAATCTGCGGAACTTTACCAGTAATTGTTAATAGTTTTTGGCTAATATTTATTCTCCGCATCTTGCTTGGATTTGGTATTGGGATTTATAACTCCTTAGCTGTAAGTTTAATTATGATGATTTATGAAAATAATAAAACTGAACTCAATCGCCTATTAGGGTTCAAAAACATTATGAACGCTGTGGGCTACATCGCTTCTGCCTTTATTATTTGTTATCTAGTAACATTATCTTGACACGCTGTTTTCTGGGTATACATTCTTGCCAGTCCCGTATTTTTTATGTTTGAACACTTCATTAAAATTCCTAAGAAAACTAAGCATTCTTCTGAAAAATATTTTTCCCTTTCTAATATAAAGCAAGCTTTAATTCAAACATTATTCATCTCAGCATCCTTACACTTTTAATTTATATTTTCTACATGACTCTTGCTTACAAACTTCTTAGTTTTATCGTAGGTTTTTATTTAGGAAATGAAAGTATGGCTTCGGTAATGCTAGCAGTAATTGCCATTACCGGTATTCCATGTGGTATCGCATTTAATTGGTTTTATATTAAACTGCACCAGTGGGTATGGGTTTTATGTATGGTTTTAAATGCACTTGGGTTTTACTTAATTAGTAGCGCAAGAAATACCTTTGTGTTGGTAGTGGGATGCATTGTACTTGGTGCAGGTTTTGGTATTGTAATGCCATACATCTTTAAATCTATCTCCTTAAGTGTTCCTGACCAATTAAGTAATCTTGCTACCATCTTATGCCTAATTATGATGGATATTGGTGCTGTAATTTCACCCTTTGTTATTTCAATCATTGCTAAGAATTCGGATAAAGCTCTACTTTCCTCAGCTATCTTCTTTGGAATCATAACCTTAATTGAAGTTGCTAGAAATATTTACACTAATCTTAAACATAAGAATTAAATATTTTAATCTAAAAAATGCTGCTAAATCTAAAGGTTATTAAGCCTTGGTTTAGCAGCATTTTTCTTGTGTTAGAGTATTTCAAACTTCTAATTAATCAAAATCTACATTATTTAGAAAATTGC
>JAHLFT010000012.1 GCA_018883635.1 Candidatus Lactobacillus pullistercoris | reverse complement strand
AGATGACTTTCCAACGCCACACGAGAAAGACCCTAAAAAGCAAAAACAAATTTTAAATTTACAAGCTAGTCAAGCTGGAAAACTTATCAAAGGCTATTTAAAAGAGCATTTTCCAGATGATGCTCAATACTTATATGCTATTCAGCGTGATGGAAAAGGACATAAATTACATGCTCACGTAGCTATAAATTCAGTAGTTTTTGGCGGTAAAACTCTTAATACACGTGAATATACCACTGTAATCGACACAAAACGTAATGTATATGATAGAAACTTACATAAGCGCGTTGCTAAAGCCTTTAAAGGTATTAACTCGACTAGCGATCAATATATGCTAGATCACTTTAAAGAAGTTACAGGACGCGATTTTGTACCTGTTGTACCAAATAAAGAGAATCTTGTGGCACCAGAAGTATCTCAAATTAAAACACGTGGCGCTTATTCATGGCGTGAAGACATGAAAGACCAAATCTATGATGCTTTTAGTCACAGTGATAACTTAGACGAATTTAAAGAAGCTTGTGCCTTAAATGGTATTACTGTTACTGAACGACATCAAAAAGTATCGGATGGACATGGCAATATAGCCAAAAGACGTGCTTTTACTTATACTTTTACATCACAAGAAAAGACTAAAACTGGTAAAGCTAAAGTCTATAAACGCCGTGATTACTATTTATATAATGACAGACAGCGCGGTTTAGGTCTTAGTTTTACACCACAAGCATTAGAAAGAGAGTTTGAAAAGCAACATGTCACAGAGAGACAACGAATTCAAGAATATCAGCAACAAAAAGAAGCCCAACTCACCAATCTTATTAACCATGTCGGACGAGATGCTAAAACGAGTAATGGACAAAATCCAGGACTTAACAGTAGCCTCGGTCAAGGAATCTATGCAACCAACCAAGGCTCAAATGGATCAAATTATCCAGAATCAAAACACGATAATTTACAATCAGAATCAAATTCTGAAAAATCACGAAAAGATTATTCAGAATCAGAGCCAGATTTTGACTGGAATGAGTTGGCTTTGGGCAGAAATGCCTCACGTAGATCAGACAATGACACCACAAGAGATCAATCAAGAAAGAAATCAATTTCAAAACCTAACAAGAAACACGACGCGGTAATTCCTCAAACGTTAATTAATCAACGCATTATTGATGCATGGTACAAGAATGCAAGTGAACTCGAAGAATCAAATAAATACGCAGAATTAGATGAGAAGTTTCGCGAAAAAGAAGCTGAAAAATTACGTCAACAATCAGAAACTAAAACTCCAAATACTTATCCTAATAACACGCCAAAACAGCGTGATAATAATAGTCTTAGCGATGATTTTGGCCCCGATTATTAATTAGACTATTAAAAATATTATTAAGAATCCTATTAATAATTATATTAAAAAAAGCAGAAGCCCATTCGAGGGTTTCTGCTTTTTTCGATGGTGGGCTTGCATTAAAAACATGATGATCAGACCAGCTCCAGTACCTCTAGTATTACTAATAGCAAGCGTTTTAGCTATTCGTGATACATGAAGTATTAAATCTGAAAAAGTAACGAAAGCGCTTACTTAATAACGCAAAAATTGAGGGCAACACTATAATCATGTTGCCCGTTAATGTCAATTTTAATAATTATTAGGTTTATTAATAAGATTCTTAATAATATTTTCTATAGAATAATTAGAATAATTCTCTAAAATGCTAAATTTTTACACAAATCAAATATGTTAAATGGCTGAAATTATGTATTTTATAAGTAAATGAACATGAAATTGCAATAATAGCAAGAGTTTATAATAAATTATCTCCCTTTCACAAATGCATCTATCAATGCATATAACATTTTGTGTTCATAACCCTCAAATTTATGTTATACTTTGAGTGTGCTCGAAAAGTATACAGGTTCAATTATGAGCGTTAAATATATTTTAGAGCAAAGGAAAAGAGCCGCATTTTGGGGACGCGGGCTCTTTGTAAGTATTCAAATATTTTTGAAGAACGCAGAGAGTAACAGCACCCTCGAAACCGCTCTTTCTATAAATAAGTATAACACAAAAATTGTGTTTTTACTTATAATTTAAAAAAAAAGGCAAGAAAAAAAGACTTAAAATTAATCACCAAATCAACAAGTCCATTTTTCAGCCGATATTCAAATATACATGCAAAATAAGCTATTTGCTTAAAAAATTATAGCATATATACGAGAAAAAGAAAAATGAATTTGCATTTTTGATTGATTAATTTTAAATCTCAAGAGTATAAAGAAAGAGAGATTTAAAAATTAATGCCAAATCAACAAAATAACAATGAACTACCAAAAGCTGAAAAAGAAGACGGACAGTTAATTAATAGCTTTAGTCATTTTGGTAAAGTGTTTGCTATCATGTCAATTACACCAAGTAAAGACCCAAATAAACACGATAGTAAAGTACCCTTAGATCCAAGAACAGGCGCTATTATGCAGTGGAAGAAAAATCCACAATACATGAATATTTTTGAGGCTGTTACATATAAATACGACTTAAGAAGCAAATTTCCAAATCATAAATTTGCAATTGGATTGTATCTTGGCAAGTGTGACGCGTTAATGCTTGATTTAGACGACATTCCACAAGATATTGCAGATAAAGATAAACATGATAGCAAGTTAGACAAGCTTCGTCAACTAACACAAAATACGTATGCAGAGATTTCTCAATCAGGCACGGGCGTGCACTTCATCATGCGTGGTAAAAAGATTCGTAAAACCATTAGAAATACAGAATATGAGTTTTACGAAGATGATCGTTGGGCTACTTTAACAGGTAATACAATTTGGGGCACAAGTGAAGTTAAAGAGCTTGATGCTGATCAAATGAAAGACTTGGAAAATTACATTTGGGGTCCTGAACAGCCAAAAAGGGTTTCATTGCCTAATCCATTTGCTGACGACTATAAAGAACAAGTAAAAGAATATGCAGCAAGTGGAGTTAATTTGGGGCATATTGTTAATCCGTTTATGGATAATACGCCACAAATAACCATACAAAAGAAGCAAAGCCCTACTATAGTAGGAAACAAGTTTACACCAGATCAATTAATCGAAAAAATCAAACAATCTAAAAGTAAGGATAAATTCGAATTATTATTTAACGGTGGCGCGATTGCAGGCAATCAAAGTCAAGATGATTATTCATTAGCATTACAGCTTATTTGGTGGACTAATCATGATCTGAAAAAAGCAGATGCTATGTTTAGAAAATCTAAACGTATGCGTGATAAATGGGATACGCCACATAATCAAATGGGTGAAACCTATGGTCAAATAACTCTAAATAAAGCCGATAAAGCTGTAGAGGGCGGTTATAATCCTGCAAAGCTAAATTATCCATCAATGAAAGCATGCTTAGATGCAATGGAAAACTTCAGTAAAGCATGGCATGCAAAAAATACTACTGAAAAAGACGGCAAAACAGTGCCTAAACAAATGTCACTACGTGAAATCCTGACTACATTGGAAAGAATGGAAAAATGGGCTATTCCATATAGTCAAGAAGATCCACTTACAATCGAATCAACGCCAATTCACTATTATGATTGGGACCAGAACTTATACAAAGTAAGTACACAAATGATTGAAAAGATGATCATGGCAATTGAGCCAACATTGATTGATTATCATAAACGCAGAAATATTGTGAAATCATTGATTGCAGACCGTGGTGCAGAACCAAAACAAATTACTAAGATTAAATACCCAAACCTAGTTGCAGTTGGTAATGGTGTTTATGACAAAAATTCAAATGTTTTGCGTCCGTATAATCCTGATACAGATGTATTTACACAAAAGTCTGCTACACCATTTCACGAGGTTGAAGAACCTGTATTTGCAGATGGTTGGCACCCAATGCAATTATTTGATGACATTGCAGGAAACGACCCAGAAAAGAAAAAATTAGTTTGGGAAATTGTATATGCTGCAATTACAGGTAACTGCCAATTAAACCAAATTATGTTTTTAGTAGATGACGATATCGGTAGTACAGGTAAGTCAACTTATCAAGAATTAATCGGTAATGTTGTTGGTAAAGACAATTATGCTGTTATCAACCTTGATGAATACGGAAAACCAAATGCGATGGTCCGTGCCGTTGGTAAACAATTAATTATCGGTGATGAATACAATGTTGACAGACACTATCGTATTCAAAACTCAGCACCATTTAAGCGTTTAGCCACAAATGGTCCAATGAACGTTAAAAGATTGTACGAAGATGAGAATGCCGTTACATTAAATTGTTTAGTTATTCAATCAGCAAACGGTATGCCTCGATTCGTTGACCAAGGTGCAGCTATTTACGATAGAATTGCGGCTCTGGTTTTTACCAAAAAGCACTCAAGACGTGTTAAAGCAAATGCTATGGTTAAAAATGTTTACATTAAGGATGAAAAAGTTCTGGAATGGGTTCTATACTACGCATTAACTCATGTAAAAATGGGCATTAGCTTCACTCAACCTCAAGAAAGTATCGACTTTATCAATCAAGAACGCTTAGATAGAGATAGCTTTAACAACTTCAAAGAAAGCGTACTTGGCGAATTACAAAGCACAAGAGTGCCAACACGATTCTTATATAACTTGTATTTCAACTCATCACTTGCTGATGGATTTTCAAAAGATGACATTCTATCAACACAGCAGTTTAACAAGCATATGGATAGTGATACAAAATGGCACCGATTGGTTAAGAACGCCGATTTGACAACAGATAAACAGGGCAAAAAAGTTGTATGCTTCAATAAAGATGATCAACAACTATTCAATCAATATTACGAAAGTGCTGGTCCACAAAAGAAGTCATTCAGCTTCCCTGATCTACCTGGAGTAAATCCTTACGAAAAATATCGTGGTGGAATCTTCTTTACAGGTTTAAATGAAGTGCCAAAACAAGATAATAAGTAATATATAAAATAAGAGTCTATAAGCGTCTACAATTTAGGCTCTTATTTTTATTGTCAAAATAATGTAAGCGCTTACTCACCAAATTTACACAAACTGCGAAAATTTATAACAAGATTTAACTGGAATTTAAAGACGATTCTGAGCGCTCTCAGGATTTCAGTTAAATTTACCTTTAATTTCGTCTTTAAATTGTGTTTTAAATTGTAATTTACACGAAAAAAGGTCTAAAAAGGGCGATATTTTAATTTAATTTTAATAAATTTGAGAACAAAATCGCATTTTGAGAAAGAATTTGAGAACAAATTGATTTTGTTCTCAAATGGGGCTTAGCCTTACTCACAGTAGGTATCTAACGATCCCAAATTAATTTAATTTTGAGAAGAAACATATGTTCTTTCTCAAACGTGGAATCTTTACTGGCACAAGGGGTCTGTCTATCTAATCTACCCTCTTTTGAGAAAGAATAGGATGAAATTATAAAAAGTCGAAATATTTTCCCTGTGTCAGACAGGTAAATATAAAAAAGAAGTAAGACAGATATATATAAAAGGTTTTAAAATTTTGGATTTTGTTCTCAAACTAATCCCCTTTCAATGCTTTAGACGTTACTCTCCCAAGGGTTTACAAATTTGAGAACAAAATTATTGGCTTTCTCAACCAATTTCGAGACCCTTACTCTCCCAAGGGTTTCAGTTTGAGAACAAATTTGAGAAAGTTTTCTCAAATACCATTTTGTTCTCAAACATCCGTTATTTTATTATTTAAATGTAAGCGATTTCGTTATTTGTAACGGCATTTTTGTTTTTCTCAAGATACACCCACCGTGTCAACAAAATATTTATAAGCCCATATAAGCCGTTTTAAGCGTTTTAAATTGTTTTTAGTATAGTTACACGTAATATCGTATTAAACGCGTTAGAGAGCAAAATAGAGCAGTTATAATTGAAGCTAGGAGGAAGAGCGTAAGCTCTGACGAATAGCTTCTTCTGCAAGAGTTGAAATGCGTAACGCAAATAACCCTGTATTTTATTTAATTAGAACATATGTTCTAATCTAAATATAAATGAGTCAAATTTATAACGAGATTTAAAAGTGAATTTAAAGACAAATTTAAAGGACACTCAGGAGTCGTCTTTAATTGCTTCTTTAATCCCGAACATTTTATAATCTATATAAAAATTGTTCGTGTCCTGGATGATTTTTGAGAAAGAAATTGCGATTTGAGAAAGAATTTGAGAAGAAAATGGTTTTTTTCTCAAACACGGTTGAGCCTTACTCGCACAAAGGATTTAACTGGCTAAAATAAAATTAATTTTGAGAAAGAACTTATGTTTGCATTTAATGCTTTAATGCCTACTGGCACAGTGGGTCTGTCTATCCATACTACCCTCTTTTGAGAAAGAATGAGATGAAATTATAAAAACTTACTGTGACAGATAGCCAGTATATATAAAAGGGATTCGCAAATTTTGGATTTTTTTCTCAAGCAATCCTTTGTGTCTTACTCTCCCAAGGGTTTACATCCTTGAGAACAAAATAAATGGCTTTCTCAAACCTTTCTCAAGAGCCTGCCTAATCCTCAGAGAGAGTAAGAGTCACAAGTTTGAGAAAAGAATTGAGAAGTTTTTCTCAAATACCATTTCTTTCTCAAATCTTGTCATGTAAGCGCTTTCGTTCTTATTTAACGATGTTCAGGTATTCCTAGTTTTCTTAGAGTTGCACCCTCGCCGTGATTAAAAAGCTCTAAAAAATAGTAGAAGCTCATATAAGCCGCTTTAAGCGTTTTAAACTTGATTAAGTATAATTACACGTAATATCGAATTAAACACGTTAGAGAGCAAAATATAGCAGATCTAATTGAAGCTAGGAGGAAGAGCGTAAGCTCTGACGAATAGCTTCTTCTGCAAGAGTTGAAATGCATAACTCGTTTAATCCAGTATTTTATTTAACTGGAATTACACGAATTTTTATTCACGATCAAAAATATCGTGTATAATATAATTATTAATAAGAATCTTAATAATATATTTAATAATTTTACAAAAAAGCAGGTGTTAAAAAAGTGGCAAAACAACAAATAATAGCAACCTTTGCCGCGGTTAAAGGCGGCGTTGGCAAGACTACACTAACGTATAATTTCGGGGAGTATATCGCGGCACGTGGCTTATCTGTACTATTTCTGGATCTGGACGCGCAATGCAATCTGACTCATAGATATGGCTTCTTTAAAGATTGCCCTACTGTGGCAGATATTTTACTGGATAATCAGGTAGATCCTGCTAGTTTAATCCAAAACGTTAAGCCGAATATTAGTATTATTCCTGGCAGTATGAGTTTAGATACAGTAGAAACGCAACTTGCAACCGAATCTACTAAATATACACGCCTTATGCGGTGGCTTGTGCAAAATCACAATTTAACAGACCAATACTCGTTTATTTTAATTGACACTCACCCTGGTTTTACTACAGCAACTAAAAACGCAGCGCTTATTAGTGACTATATCCTGTGTCCAATCACGCCTAGTGCTGATAGCTATTCAAGCAAGTTTGATTTGGATTATAGACTCGGCGAGCTTCGTAAAGAAGCAAGTGACCCTATTACGGGTAAAAGTTACGTGGATGCAAGACTGCGTTTTGTTGGTAACATGATTAAACCAAATACAAATTCTAGTCGTACGCTATTAGCGCAACTTGAGCAAGATCCAAATACCATTGCTATTGTGCCAGATCGTGAAATCTTTAATAAAACAGGGCTTTTAAAGCAAAGTCTTGTAGATTTAGCACAAGATAGAAACGTGTATCTCAAGTATCAAGCGTTTTTTGATCAAATTAACACGACCTTTAATGATTTAGCCGCGGATATGTGGAATTTAAAATAAAATCAATAGAATCGAGTATATGAGGATATTATGAGTATTTCAAAAGACAAATTAAGCGCAATGCAAAATGCTTTTAGTGACCAATCCAATGTATTTGCTGATGCAATCAAATCAAGCGAAAACGTAAAAACTAAAGAAACTAATAAAGATTCTAATAAAAAAGTTAATAAGAATACTAATAGACAAACTAGTAAACCTAAGAAAAGAGCTAAAAGAAAGTCGATTAAGATGCCTGTAGCAACAAAGGATAATAAAGTAATTAAGAGTTACTCACTTGAACCAGATGTTGCAGACAAAATCGCGGAATTAGCCAAAAAGCAAGGCTTTAAAAACGCTAGTGCATTTGTTAATGCCGTGTTTAAACAAGCTTAAAATTAATTAGCAAAAAGTAGGTTATATTGCCACTTTTTGCTTTTATTTTGCCTAACTTATGATATAATAATCTATAGATAAATATAAAAGCAAAAAGACAAAATTCTATAGAATGAAGTTTTTAAATATGTTTAATTTAAACGAAAAACAACGATTTAGCTTGCGCAAACTAAGCGTTGGACTCGCAAGTGTTTGCATTGGATTAAGCTTTGTTAATATGACTAGTAAAGAGGTTAAGGCTGACACGGTAAGTGCACAAACTAGTGTAGCTGAAACTAAAACTAGTAAAAATAATAAAGTTGATGCGAATGCAGATGCGTCTAAAGAAGTAGCAAAATTCACAAATAGCGTGGATAGTAATAAAATTACTCCAAGTCAAACAGTTTTAAATAAGCAAGCTACTTCTAATGATGTGCTTAAGGGTACCGATGCAAAACAAGAACAAGTTGCTGAATCTGCTCAAAATTCTGTGGCTGACCAGTCACAAAAGAACTTACTGGATGACTTGGGCAAACAAAAAGCTTCTACTCAATCAGGTGATCAAGCAGAAGTCAAAAATCAGGAAAATAGATTAGTCGATCAGATTAATTATAAGCTAATTAACCAAGATAACACAGATAACAATCAAAATTTGGGACAAAATAAAGTCGCTCCTGATGAGACTAAACAAGCCCCAACCACAAAAAGTGATGCTGAGAAGAACATTGTAGGCTCAAGTTCAATTCAACAAACCAATAATCAATCAAACAATCATGCAGAAGATAACTCTCAATCACAAAATGAACCAAAACTAGATTTAACTAAAAATAGCCAACTTGCTAAAAAAGTGCTGGCTACTAATTTAATCGAAACTAATTCCTCATCTATGACAAATGGTGGCTTTGATGAAGCTACTTGGGGTAAGCTTGATGTGACTAAATGGCAAGGCTCTGTTCAAGATGGCTTTTACCTGTTAACCAATTATACTGGCGACTCAAGTCATATCATTGTGCCAAATGAAGCCGATTTTGAACAAGCTGGCAAAAGTACTAATGGCTTGCAAGTTGGAATTACTCGTGACACTGTACAGTCACTTTCTTCAAATCAGACACAAACAATCGCTTTCAGCAAAACAAATAATCAAAAAGTAAAAGCTATTGGAACAGATTGGTCAAGTGTATTTTCAAGTACGGCCTTAAGTAAATTTGATGGTTCTAATTTGGACGTAAGTAGCATCACTGACATGAGTGACATGTTTGATAACAATAAAGTCAGTGATTTAACTTCGCTGGCTAATTGGAATACAAGTAAAGTCACTAACATGAGTAGCATGTTTCAGAACAGTTCAATTAGTGATTTTACTCCGCTGACTAATTGGGACACGAGTAAAGTCACTGACATGAATAGCATGTTTCAGAACAGTTCAATTAGTGATTTAACTCCGCTGGCTAATTGGAATACTAGTAAAGTCACGGACATGGATAGCATGTTTATGGCCAATAAAATCAGCAATTTAGCTCCGCTGGCTCATTGGGATACAAGTAAAGTCACTGACATGAGTTGCATGTTTCAGGACAGTTCAATTAGTGATTTAACTCCGCTGACTCATTGGGATACAAGTAAAGTCACTGACATGCGTACCATGTTTATGAACAACCCTGATATAATTGACTTAAGACCTATTGCTAACTGGAATATAAGTAGCATTACTAATAATTTATTCAATGGTTTTTCGGGTCTTGCGGGTCTTTTTGCAAGTGATACTAAACTCAATTTAACCAATATTAATAATACTCCACTTATGCAGGGTTTCTTAAAAGAACATGATGCATTGGCAATGGCAACGTTCATTACAAATAATGCTGATCTTGTAAAAGCTATTACAGGTAAAGACTTACCTAATTTAACCAATACAGCTAAGCGCACAATTACATTTAACATTCCTCATGCTACACCAAAAACAATTGTTCAAACTATAAATTATAAAGCTATTGCACCCGTTCAGGTTAACTTTGACCTTGAGAGCCCTCAAATTGTCCAAACGTATCCTGTAAAAGAATCTGATTGGCAACTTGATGATTCTAAACAAAATGATGACGTAATTATTGATGGTGTGATTTGCTTTAAACCTATCAAAATTCCTCATGTTAATGGCTACAAGGCTCACCTCATTAAAGACCCTGTAAATCCTACCGCATTTCTAGTTTCCTTCATGGCTGTGCCTGAACAACCACAAAAAAATCAATTAACTTCTAATAACGATCAATCATCACAGAAGCCAGTTCAAACAGAACAGAACCAACCTGAACCGATTCAAACTAAGCCAGCCGATGACAAACAAGTTGATCAACTTGTCCGCACCATTTCATATACTTTGATGCACAACGATTCTTCTAACACTGCTGACAGCTTTGAACCAGCTCAAACCGATTCGGCACCACTTGAAACTGCTGATGTGACTCAAAAAGTAACTCCAAAACCTGCTAAACCTACTTCAATTGAGAC
>JAHLFT010000104.1 GCA_018883635.1 Candidatus Lactobacillus pullistercoris | reverse complement strand
TTCATATTGGGTACCTTTCTGTAATTTTTCAAAATTATATCATACAAAAATGGTAAAATAGTTAGCGAATAAAAACGTTAAAAATTCGAGGGTAAATAAATGTTAGACAAGAATAAACAAATTTGGTTCATTGGTATTAAGGGCACAGGTATGGCATCCTTAGCTCTTCTTTTACATGACTTGGGCTACAACGTAGCTGGTAGTGATATTGAAAAATACACTTTCACTCAAGTGCCACTTGAAAAAGCAGGAATCGATGTTAAGAACTTTGATCCTGCTAACATTAAGAGTAACGATGAACAAGTCATCGTTAAGGGTAACGCCTTCAAGGAAGATAACCCAGAAGTTAAGACTTGCCTTGATAAGGGCGTTAAGTGGCAATCTTATCCAGATACTGTTGAAGAAATTGTCCAAAGTCATACTTCAATCGGCGTTTCTGGTACTCACGGCAAGACCTCAACTACCAGTTTGTTATCACACGTGTTAGGTGAAGTTGCTCCAACTTCATACTTAATTGGTGATGGTCGCGGCAAGGGTGTTGCCGGTTCACGCTTCTTTGTTTACGAAGCCGATGAATACCGTCGTCACTTTTTGGCTTACCACCCAGATTACCAAATTATGACTAACATCGACTTTGACCACCCAGACTACTTCAAGGATCAAGCCGATTACACCAGCGCATTCCAATCAGCTGCTGATCAAACTAAGAAGGCCTTGTTTGTTTGGGGTGACGACAAGCGTTTGCAAAGCTTGAAGACTGATATTCCTAAGTACACTTACGGCTTCAGCGATAGCGATGATTTCCAAGCTACTGATATTAAGAAGTCAACTACTGGTTCTAAGTTCCACGTTTTGGCTCATGGCAAGGACTTAGGCGAATTTGAGATTCACTTGTTCGGTGATCACTCAATTTTGAACTCAACTGCTGTAATCGCCGTTGCCTACACCGAAAAGGTACCAATGGAAAACATCAAGAAGGGCTTGCCATCATTTAAAGGTGCTAAGCGTAGATTTAGCGAAAAGGACTTCGGCGATATTGCTGTGATCGATGACTATGCTCACCACCCAACAGAAATGCGTGCAACTATTCAAGCTGCTCGTCAAAAGTTCCCTGATAAAAAGTTAGTCGTAGTCTTCCAACCACATACTTTCTCAAGAACCAAGAAGTACCAAAAAGACTTCGAAGAAATTTTACGAGATGTCGATAAAGCATACGTTACTCCAATTTATGCGTCAGCTCGTGAGGCAAATGGCGATATTTCAAGCGAAGATTTAGTTAAGAATATCCCAGGTTCAGAAGTAATTGATTTGGATAATATTGCTGATTTAACTAAAAATAGAAATTCAGTTATTGTCTTCATGGGTGCCGGTGACATTCCTAAGTATGAAGATGCGTTTGAAAAACTTTTATAATAAGTTAATAGAAAAAAGGGTTTAACCGATTGGTTAAATCCTTTTTCTTTGATCAATATCAATCATGAAGTAGTTATTGTCACCGCGATATGTAGCAATTGAATATTCTAATTTTTCTTCATCTTTTGTAAGTCCAGTACTATGAAAGTAAAAGACCGGTGAATTCTCTGCAATTTGTAGTAATTTACTTTCATCTTGGTTGGCTTTTTTAATTTCCAATTTTCTTTTTACTTGTGTGATTGCTAGACCAGCTTTTTCCAATTCTTGATATAATGATTTCTCTGAAAAATCAATCTTGGCAAAATTCGGAAGCTGTTTAATTGGTAAATAAGTAGTTACTAGAACTACAGGAATATTATTTGCGTACCGCAAGCGAATTAATTTATAAACTTTTTCTTGCTCCTTTAAATTTAGTGCTTTTTGAATACTTTTTTTGGCTTCTTCAATTTTAAAGGAGAGAACTTTTGTTTTAGCATTTAAGCCATTATTTTTGATTTCATCATTGTAGCTTTCAATGACATGAATAAATTGTTGTTTAATTTTGGTATGCTTAACGATTGTGCCACGTTTTTTACGTCGTTCTAAATATCCTGCATTTACTAAATTTTGAATTGCGTGGCGAATTGTTGGGCGGCTTACATTAAGTTCTTGGGCTAAGTCAACTTCTTTAGGAATTAATTCACCTTCAGAATATTTCCCGGTTTTAATATCATTTAATAACTGGTTTTGGATTTCTTTATACTTTGCTGAAGGCAACTTAGTCACTCTTTCCTTTAATAATCTGTTTTAATGTCAATTGAATCGACGTTATCGTCTTTCATTCTTTGCTTCAAAGCTTCAATAATTTTAACACCTGCACTGCATCCAATTCTAGTAGCACCCGCACGAACCATTGCTAAAAAGTCATCTGAATTTCTAATACCACCGGCTGCTTTAACTTTAACTTCATCTCCGACAACTGATTTCATTAATTTAACGTCTTCAACCTGTGCACCGGCGGTACCAAAACCTGTGGAAGTCTTGATATAATCCGGTTTAACTTCTTTTGCTATTTCTGCTAATTTTTTAATTTCATCCTTTGTTAAGTAGCAGTTTTCGAAAATCACTTTACATGGGATGTCATGTTTGTGGCAAACTTCTACCATTTTGGTCATTTCATCTTTAATATAATCGTAGTTTTTTGCTTTTAATTCAGTGATGTTAATGACGTAATCAATTTCGTTGGCACCATTTTTGATTGCATCCTCAGTATCAAATACTTTAGATGCAATAGTTTGCTGTCCTAGAGGAAAGGCGATGGCCGCACCAGTGTCAATATCGGTCCCTTTAAGTTGGTTAGCGCAAAAAGCTGACTGAACTTGATTAATGGCTACCATCTTAAAATGATATTTTTTAGCTTCATCACATAACTTTTTCATGTCTTCATGTGTAGCATCTGCATGTAAATTAGTATGGTCAATTAAACGAGCAAAATCATCAATCGAGTATTTCATAATTTTTCTTCTTTCTTAATATGTCATTACATAACCTTTACAATTATCATATTAAAGATTAAATATAAGGTTGTCAATATGTAACAATATAAAAAAGAAGTCATGAAATGACTTCTTTATGGATACGACCATAATTGTCGATTAATATTTGACTGAATCGTTGATAACTGTGAATTTAATGTTCCATTTTGTAAGGCTTCATTTATTTGGTAATCAAGCTGATGCATTAATGATTGATAATTTTTAAATTTCGGATAAGTTACTTCATCTTTTAAAATTTGGTCTAATAAAAGATTATCAATACTACTTTTAGTAGATTCATTTTCAGCAAGAATTTTACTAGTTTTTTTACTTTTAATTACTTGGGGCATAACAGAGCAACCCATTTGAGTTTTCATTAATTCTTGTTGAACTTGGCGATCAGCACAAAGAGTTTTGATAAATTGCCAAGCAAGTTCTGTTTTGGAAGAATGACTTGAAATCCCAAAGCCGACGGTTGAAGCAGGGGTTGATTTCTTACCAGGCATTTTTACCGCTTGAATCTTAAACTGAGCCTGACGAGTTACGTAGTAGGGATAAGAAGTATAGCTGCGGTACTGAGCAAAGCTAAGAGGCATTAAAGCAACTTTGCCTTGATCAAACATGGTATTGGTAACATTATGAACTAAACTATTATCATGCAAACTTTGAATTAAGGTAAATCCTTTCTTGACTTGATTGTCAGTTAAGTGCAGTTGTTGATCATCACCAGAAAATATTTTGCTACCATAGGCGAGCTGGGCATCTTGCCAATCATATGAAGAAGTAATGCCATAAATACCTGATTTATTACTCATATAACGACAAATTTGCTTAAATTCATTAACACTCTTGAATCCGTTAGGGCTTTTTAAATTTATCTTTTCTCTTTTGAGAAGACTTTGGTTAGTAACTAATAAAGTTGGATTTGTTTCATAAGGCAAAGTATATTGTTTACCGTGGTATTTACCAGCATTTAAAGTAGCTGGATAAAATTTGTCTTTTAAATGATCACGATTAACGAAACTGGAAATATCTTTAAAAGTCTGTTCACTTGCAAAAATATCAAAATTCTCTTGAGGCATGATGATAATATCAGGGGTTTGACCACTAACAATTTTTTCACTGAGCCAATTGATATAATTATTTTTCTTGATGCCACTTTCATAATTTATCTTAACGTTAGGATGGGTCTTTTTAAATTGATGAATAGCATAATCAATCATGTGATATTGGTGACCATTTGGGACATTCCAACTGCTACCAGTGTATATTCCAATCGTTAAAGTTTGATGACGATTTTGATAAAAAGAGTAGATACTAGTGCCAACAACAGTAGCTACTAACAAGAATATTATAGAAAAGATTATTTTTTTATTTTTCATCATCATTATTACCAAAATCTTTTGTTGTGGCACCAGTTTGGACGGCCCAAATTGCTAATTGAGTACGATCTCGTAAAGATAATTTTTCTAGTATTTTAGAAATATAGTTACGGACAGTTCCTTCGGATAAATACAATTTTGCCGCAATCTCTTTGTTTGATAAACCTAAACCCACTTGCTGAATGATTAACCATTCACTTTTTGTAAAGTTGTCAACCTCATCTTGATTAACCTTAATAGAAAGATTTGATTGAGCCATTTTTGAAAATAATTTAAAGACTTTTTCTGTAATGTCAGGGTTGATCATGGCACCCCCAGAGTTAACAGTCCTAATTGCTGTGAATAAACTTTGTGGAGAACCACCTTTTAATAGATAACCGGATGCACCATATTTCAAAGCACTAAAAATAAAATCGTCATCATCAAAAGTTGTGAGAATTATTACCTTGATATCAGGATAGGTCTGTTTAACATATTTTGTACAAACCGTTCCATCCATGCAGGGCATTCTAACATCCATCAGGATAACATCAGGTTTCCGCCTTTTAATAGAATCTAAAACTTCTCGTCCGTTTGATACAGTATCTATTACATGAAAATCTTCTTGAGTATCGATAACTATTTTTAGTGAATCACAAATTAATTGCTGATCATCTGCAATTAGTATTTTAATCATGATTTTCTTCCTTTCTTGGAATGTTAATTGTGATAGTAAAGATAGGTTCAGAAGTTATCTTTAGTTTTCCGTTAATAACTGCTAATCGTTCTTTCATTTGGGTTAATCCGTATCCAGGCTTAACTTTATGGATAGTTTCACCATTATTACTAATAGCGATTTCATAAGAATTGGATGTTAAAGCACAATCTATTTTGACTCTTGTTGCGTGCCCGTGGCGCAGAGCATTAGTAACTGATTCTTCGATTACACGAAAGATAACTAATTCAGTTGTCTTTTCAAAATCAACTTCGCCCCAGTTATAAGTGAAGTCAATTTTAAGGTGAGACAAGTCGCTATATTCTTTTATCATCTTTTTTAGTGAAGCTTCTAAAGTGTAGTTTTCTAAGGCATCTGGTCGGATTTTGTTTAAGGTCTTTCGAATATCAACTAAGCCTTGTTTCACCGCAACGGAAACTTTCTTTAATTGTTTTTTAGCTGCCTCAGGATTAATGTCAATTAAGACCATTACAGCATCAATTCCGGCAGCTATCCCGGTTAAAGCATGTCCAACCGTATCATGAATGTCACGAGCAATTCTTTTTCTTTCTCTATCTTGAGCGATTTTTTCAGATAGAGCTGCATAGTTTTTCAATTCACGGTTTGATTTTGACATTGTTGATAATTTACTTTTAATTCTTTGTTCGCGCTGCGAAATTAATAAAGAATACTCTAGTGAAATCCAAATAAATAGTATTAAATTAAAAGCAGAAAAGAAGCTGTTAAGAAAGTTTACTAGAGTAGAAGTTTTATTAGGTAAACAATCAATATATGTATCTAAACTAGGCATATGAAAAATATTGCCTAAAAAGGAATAGCTAGAAATTGAAAAAATCATTACTAGAGCGATCCCCACAATTATCCAGTAGTGATAATGAAAAATAGAAGGTAAATCTTCATTAGTTAAGAAGAAATCGACAAAAACTAATAAAAAGATTCCGTTATAATTCATTCTGACTGCAAAATAGATCGTCAAAGCAGAGATGAATTCTAGCAAAATGAATAAATTATTTATTCTGCGAGGCAGATCAATATTATGTCTGATTGTGATGATCGTGATTAAAATTAGTGTTGAGGCAATGCATTGCCAAAAGACAATATTTGGGGATTGCGGTATTTGATCTAATTTTGTAATTAATTGATAATTAAGTTGATTTTTAGAGACGTATTGTGAAATAAACAAAAATTCACATGCAATTAAATAAACTGCAATAAAGTTGGCCCAAAGCATTAATGAAGAATATTTAGTTAATTTTTTAAGAGTCATTATTGCCACCCCGCAGTATCAAATTTATTAATGTTTCGGTTGGTAATAATTCTAACGGGGAGAACTATTTTTTTAGGAACTTTTTTCCCATCAATTAATTTATAAGCAGTCTTAACAGCAATCTGTCCAAGTTTGAAAGGTGACTGAGCTACGGTGGCAGCTGCGTTTTTATTTTTGCCAATTATTTGCTTTATATCTTTTGAACCGTCAACACTGTATACACTGATCGTTTTGCTTTTACTTACTGAAGAATCAATCGCTGCAAGAGCTCCAACAGCTGTTTTATCATTTAGTGCCATCACGGCATTAAATGGTATTTTTTTTGCAATGAATTTCTTTACTAGCGGAAAAGCAGTTTCAGACTGACCATTAGTATTTAGTCGGCCTACTATCTTATAATTAGGATTCTTTGTCTTTTTGATTGTATCGATAAAGCCATTGATTCTATCAATAGCAGAATTGGCAGTCGTCTGTTCAATAATTAATATTTTGGCTATTTTTTTAGAGTGAATTAATTGCTTAGCACACAGTTGTCCTGCGCGGTAATTATCAGAAATAATCGTACAGTCGACGTTTTTAGTTTTTACCTGAGAATCGACAATAATAATTTTTATCCCTTGTTTGTGAGCAGCGCTAATTGCTTGATTTAATTTGGCAGAATTACCGTCGACCGGATTCAAAATAATGGCGTTAACATCTTTTTTCATAAATGAATGAATTTGTTCAACTTGTTTATTTACGCTTAAATCTGGATCCCGGTTATGCAGAAAACTTTTTTCTTTATCTACATAATTTGCGACTTCATCGTTAACTACAGGGAAAAATTCATTATTCATGGTCATATAACTACTACCAATTTGAATTGCCTGATGATCAAATGGATAACTTAGATAGACTAACCAAGTAGTAGTTACTAAAATCACAATAACTATCGGAAAGATAAAAGATCTAAATTTAAATTTATGCTTTTTCATCTAAAAACCACACCAATTTATTACTAATATAAGTACATTTTACTCAATATTAGGTTAAAGGGGTAGTGGACTTCAAAATTCAATATGACATTTGTCACATTATTTTTACTTAAACAGATGACATTTGACACTGTGTAAGCGTTTTAATTGATGCTAAACTTATACCGTAAACAAATGGAGAGGAGCTAACAGAATGAAGTATTTGATCATGGTTTCTCACGGTCGTTTTGCCGAGGGAGTTAAAACATCTCTTGAAATGTTTGCTGGAGATGCAAATGATCGAGTATTTGCCTTATGTTTACATAATGGTAAATCTGCTGATGACTTTAAAAAAGACGTAGAAGATTTCCTCGATAAGCAGAACTTCAAAGACGATGATGAATTTATTGTCTTAGCTGATATTATCGGAGGAAGTCCATTAACGACTTTCTTAAATGTATTCTCAGCACGCGGTTATTTAGATAGAGCAGTTGTCTTAGGCGGAATGAACTTTACGATGGCATTGACTGCTACAGTTTCAATGGATGCTATGGATAAAGAAAGTTTAGCTAAGACTGCTTTAAGCGAAGCATCAGCTGCTATTAGTCAGTATCAAGTTCCATCAGCTTCTGATGACGATGATGATGATATTTAATTATCGGGAGGTTTAAAAATGTCGGTATCACTTGTTAGAATTGATGACCGTATGATTCACGGTTTAATTACTACTCGTTGGGCTAAAGAAATTCCATGTGATGGTATTATCGCTGTTAACGATAAGGCACATGATAATCCAATCTTAAAGGAAGCATATAAATCAGCCGCTGAAGGTCAAGGCAAAAAGTGCTTTGTTTGGACGATGGATCACTTTAATAAAGTTAAGGATAAGGTTTTAGCATCTAATACTCGTTACTTCTTAATTACCAAGAATCCAATTGATATGAAAACTATTTTAGTTGATTGGGGATTTGTTCCAAGCGATGTCAAGGAAGTTATCGTTGGACCAGGTAACGATCGTCCAGGTGCAATTAAACTTGGTGATAATCAATCATTTACCAAAGAAGAAGGGGCTGCCTTTGAAGCAATGGCCGATAAGGGTTACAAGATTCACTTTGCTCTTCTTCCAGATAAACAAATTGGTTACTGGGATAAGTATAAGAGTAAGTTTGGTTATTAATTGTTTGTTTTGAAATAAAAAAGAGGGATAAAAATGACAATTAGTTGGTTACAAGCCTGCGTTTTAGGGCTGTTAGCTTGTTTATGTTCCAACTCATGTATGGCCGGTCAAGCCGTTGGTAACTACACAATCGGTCGTCCTTTAGTTGGTGGTCTTATTTGTGGTTTAATTTTAGGAAACGTTCCGTTGGGTATCGCTTGTGGAGTCGCAACTCAGCTTGTATACATCGCTTTAGTTACTCCAGGTGGTACTGTTGCTGCCGATGTTCGTGCTATTTCTTACATTGGTATTCCTTTAGCAATGGTTGCTATTAGTTCTCGTGGATTAAATCCATTTAGTAGTGACGCTGCTAACATGGCTAAATCACTTGGTACTTTAGTAGGTACTATTGGTTCAGTTTTGTTCTACGCAGTTGCTTTCTTAAACTTGGTATGGCAAGCATTTGGTTGGAAAGATATTGAAAAGAACAAGTTAAACAGACTTTATGGCGTTAACTTTGGTTGGCCATGGCTTTCACACCTTTGCTTCTCATTCTTACCAACTGTATTAATGACTCACTATGGTGCACAAGCTGTTACTGCTTTACGTAATGCTTTACCAATGGATGGTATTCCAATGAAGACTTTGTTCACTGTCGGTGCTATGCTTCCTTGTGTTGGTATTGCGATCTTACTTCGTCAAATTGTTAATACTTCAATTGACTTCATTCCATTTTTAGTTGGTTTTACTTTAGCTGCTTCATTACATTTGAATTTGGTTTCAGTCACTGTTGTTTCATTATTGTTCGCTATGATCTTCTACGAAATTGAAATGTTCGGTGCTAAAAATGGTGGTAATGGTGGCAATGCTGCTACTGCAGCCGCAAGCTCAAGTGATGATGACGATGATGAAGAGGAGGACATCTAAAAATGGCTGAAAATCAAAAGAAAATTAGTAAAAATACATTAAACAAGTCATTTAATTTATGGTTCTGGGGTGCATTGACCTGCTTCTCACAAGAACACATGCAGACTTTTGGTTATTTGTCATCAATGCTCCCAATTATCAAGGAATTATATCCAGATAAAAAGGATCAACAAGAAAAGATTCATGCATATACTGCATTCTTTAACACTAACCCAATGCTAGGTTCTGTTATCATTGGTACTACTGCTTCAATGGAAGAAGCTCGTGCAAATGGTAAAGGAATTGATGGTGAAACTATTAACGATATGCGTGCTGGTTTGATGGGTCCTATTGCTGGTATTGGTGACTCATTAATTGATGGTACTTTGATTCCTATTTTGCTTGGTTTAGCATTAGGTATGTCACAAAATGGTTCACCTGTTGGTGCAATCTTCTACATCATCGTATGGGATTTGATCGCATACTTTGGCCAAAGATTCCTTTACTTCCGTGGTTACCGTTTAGGTGACAAGGCGGTTTCAATTCTTGTTGGTAAACAAGGAAAAGCTATTCGTCACGCTATTTCAATCGTCGGTGGTATGGTTGTTGGTGGTGTTTTAGCAACTTGGGTAAACGTTACTACATCACTTCAACTTAAGGATTCAACTGGTAAGGTATTCTTAAACTTACAAAAGCAGCTTGATAGTATTTATCCAGGATTATTAACTGTTATTGTTACTGTACTTTGCTGGTGGTTAATGGCCAAAAAGCATGTTTCAGCTATTTGGACAATGATTATTTTGATTTTTGTTGCACTTCTCGGTGTATTAGTTGGATTCTTCAACCCAGGTTTGAAGTATTAATAAATTTAAGGAGAAATTCAAATGACAATTGAGCAAATGCAAGATGGTTACAAAAATGAGGTTGCTTATCAAAAACATATGCTTAGAAATTTAGGTTATTGGTTTCAACTCTTTCTAACTGTCAGTGCTATTGGACTAGTTTTAATATATTATTTCCACCAAAATAGTATTTGGCTCTTTGTCACTGGAATTATCCTGATGGTGATTGGAGCTTTAGGAATGTTTGTTTTCGGATATGCATCTTGGCGCGGTCGCCACAATGTTGATCTAATCATTAAAGATTATGAACAGAAATTAAAAGAAATAAAGAAGATAGATAAAAACGCTTCAGGTACGGAGTTAATCCGTTTTAAATAAATCTCAAATTCCCCTTCTCTAGATAAATATATAGATTAACAAATTGTCTGGAAATTAATTTCAGATTATCGAACGAACAATTATTTTCAAATTCAGGAAATAATTGTTCGTTTTCTTTTTTCAAAAATAAGATAATTAAATCTAAAAGTTGGTTTTAATCAATAAAAGATAAAGAGAAAAACTGTTAAAATAGTTACGTAAGAATTTTCAGTTTTGATCAAAGGAGAAAAGATGGCACAAAAGAAATTACTTTTAATTGACGGAAATTCAGTGGCCTTTCGTGCCTTTTATGCTTTATATCGTCAACTTGATCGCTTTACTAGTCCAGATGGACTTCATACTAATGCAATTTATACTTTTAAAAATATGTTAGATGCGATTTTAAAGCAAGTAAATCCAACTAATATTCTAGTTGCGTTTGATGCAGGAAAAGTTACTTTTAGAACAAAAATGTATCAAGATTATAAAGGTGGACGCCAAAAAACACCGAGTGAATTATTGGAACAGTTACCAGTAATTCGTGAGTTGTTAAAGGATCTTGGTATTAAGAGTTACGAATTAAAAAATTACGAAGCCGATGATATTATCGGAACATTGTCAAAGATGGGCGAAGATGCTGGATATGAAGTTACTATCGTAACGGGAGACCGTGACTTAACTCAGCTTGCCTCAGATAAAGTTACAGTGCTAATTACTAAAAATGGCGTCGGTGATACTGAAGCTTATACGCCAGAGCATATGAAGGAAGTTAATGGCGTAACTCCAACAGAATTTATCGATATGAAAGCATTAATGGGTGATAATTCAGATAATTATCCAGGTGTTACTAAAGTTGGCCCCAAGACTGCTTCACGCTTGATTCAAAAATATGGTTCAGTTGAAGAACTATATAAGCATGTTGATGAAATGAAGAAGTCTAAACTTAAAGAGAATTTAATTAACGATAAGGATAAGGCTTTTTTAGCTAAAAAACTGGCAACAATTGATCGTACTTCACCAGTTGAAGTAACGTTAAAAGATACAGAAATTAAGGATCCCGATTATGAAAAATTACGAAATCTGTACGAAAAGCTAGGTTTTAAAAAATTTTTAGCTCAATTAGATCAAAATAAAGATGCTCAAAGCGAAAATACTAGTGCAGAAGATTATCAGTATGTTGAACTAACAGAGGATAATGCTAAAGAATTGGCAAATATTTCCGAAAAAGAAATTTCTTTCTATTTAGAAATGATTGGTGATAATTATCATTTAGCACCTTTTGCCGGTTTTGCCTTGAAAATAGGATCTAAAATTTATGTTGCTAAA
The DNA here is from genome assembly GCA_018883635.1 of Candidatus Lactobacillus pullistercoris. Taxonomy (GTDB): domain Bacteria; phylum Bacillota; class Bacilli; order Lactobacillales; family Lactobacillaceae; genus Lactobacillus; species Lactobacillus pullistercoris. The sequence goes on along the minus strand of JAHLFT010000104.1, from coordinate 6,840 downwards.
GACATTGCCTTATTGCAAGAGATTCCTTTAAAGGCTATTTTGGAAAATAAAACAATCAAAAAGAATGTTTTTGATATCAAGCGGACTTTTGTTGGTCTTCATCGTTTAGATATATTAGCTGGCGGTCTTGATTATGACATGCTTTTAGCTTCATATCTTGTTAATAACGAGAATAATTCTAATGATTTAGGTGAAATTGCTCATCTTTATGATGATTATTCAGTTAAAACAGATTTAGAAGTTTATGGTAAGGGAAAGAAAAAAGCAGTTCCAGACGATATTGAATTTTATAAGCATTTAGCAGCTAAAGTTCATGCAATTGCGGACTTAAAGCCTGAACTGCTTAAACGTCTGAAAGATCATGAACAAGACGATCTTTATGATCAAATTGAAATTCCTGTTGCCTTTGTCTTAGCAAAAATGGAAATTAACGGGATGAAAGTTTTACCGGGGACTTTGATCCAGCTCGAAAATGATTTTGCTACTAGATTAAAAGAACTTGAAGACAAAATCTATCAACAAGCTGGTGAACGATTTAATTTAAATTCTCCTAAACAATTAGGTCATATTCTATTTGAAAAGTTGGGTTTACCACCACTTAAAAAGACAAAAACTGGCTATTCAACTTCGGTTGAAGTTTTAAACCAACTAAAAACACAAAGTCCGATTGTTAGTGAAATTTTAGATTACCGTCAGATTGCTAAAATTCAATCAACTTATGTTAAGGGATTACTCGATGTAATTCAGCCTGATGGCCGCGTTCATACTCGCTATTTGCAAACTTTAACGGCTACTGGTCGTTTATCTTCAGTCGATCCTAATTTACAAAATATTCCGACTAGAACAGAAGAAGGAAAACAAATTCGTAAAGCCTTTGTACCTTCTGAAGCTGATGGCTATATCTTCTCATGTGATTATTCGCAGGTTGAATTACGAGTTTTAGCCCATGTTTCTGGGGATGAACATATGCAAGAAGCATTTAATACAGGCTATGATATTCACTCACATACTGCCATGAAGATCTTCCATCTTGATTCACCTGATGAAGTTACTCCATTGATGCGTCGCCACGCCAAGGCTGTTAACTTTGGAATTGTTTACGGAATTTCTGATTATGGCTTATCAAAGAACTTAGGTATTTCTCGTAAGCGAGCTAAAGAATTTATTGATAATTACTTTGACCAATATCCTCAAATCAAGGATTACATGGATAAGGCCGTTAAAGAAGCCCGTGAAAAGGGTTATGCCGAAACAATTATGCATCGAAGACGGTATTTGCCAGATATTCATGCTAAAAACTTTAATGTTAGAAGCTTTGCTGAAAGAACCGCTATTAATTCACCAATTCAAGGATCTGCTGCCGATATTATTAAAATTGCGATGATTAATATGCAAAAGAAATTGGAAGAACTGCATTTAAAGACCAAGATGGTTTTGCAAGTTCATGATGAACTTATTTTTGATGTACCTAAAGATGAACTTGAGACCATTAAGAAAATTGTTCCTGAAGTAATGCAATCAGCTGTGAGATTAGATGTGCCACTTGTTGCAGATTCAGGTTGGGGCCATAACTGGTATGATGCAAAGTAGGTGATAAAATGCCAGAAATGCCAGAAGTTGAGACTGTTAGAAGAACTTTACTACCGCTTATTAAAGGAAAAACGATCAAAAAAGTTACACTTTGGTATCCCAAGATTGTTGCTACAGATCATCAAACTTTTGTGAAAGAATTACGAGGAAAGAAAATTCTTGATATTGATCGCTATGCTAAATATTTATTGATTCGTTTGGAAGATAACCTGACAATTGTTTCTCATTTAAGAATGGAAGGAAAATATCATTTAGTATCTTCAGTAGAAGTGCCTAAGGATAAACATGACCATGTTCAATTTGAGTTTACTGATGGGACGGCTCTTAGATATAATGATGTTCGTAAGTTCGGCAGAATGCAGCTGATTATAACAGGATCAGAGCGTCAGACGACCGGTATTAGCAAGTTAGGATTTGAACCTAATTCTAAAGAATTCACTGATGAATATTTTATTAATAAACTAAAAAGAAAGCATAAAAACATCAAGAATACTTTATTAGATCAAACAATTGTTGCTGGTCTAGGAAATATTTATGTTGATGAAGTCTTATGGCGTACCGGAATCCATCCATTGAGTATTGCTAATAAGTTGCCAGCTGATAAAGTAAAACAATTGCGCAAAAATATTGATGAAATAATTAAAGAAGCAATAGCACTTCAAGGCACAACTGTTCACTCTTTTTTAAATGCAAATGGCCAAGTCGGCGGTTTTCAAAGTAAACTTCAAGTCTATGGTCATGTTGGCGAAAAGTGTCCTAAGTGTGCTACTGTTTTTGAAAAAATTAAAGTAAATGGACGGGGTACAACCTTTTGTCCGCATTGTCAGGTGATTTATAAATGACAGTTATTTTAGGATTAACAGGTGGTATTGCTAGCGGAAAAAGTACGGCTGATGAATTTTTTAAGAAAAAGAATATTCCGATTGTTGATGCAGATAAAATTGCACATCACATCTATGATAAAGATCAAACAGCCTATTCCTTGGTAGTTGATAAATTTGGTAAAAAAATTTTAGCTAAGGATCAAAGTGTTGATCGCAAAAAATTGGGTCAAATTGTCTTTAGTGATGTAAATAAATTGCACGAACTGAATAAGATTACTCATCCGTTTATTTTAAAAGAGATCAAACAGCAATTAAGAAGTCAAAGTAAAAATCATGCTTTAGTCATTGCAGATATACCACTTTTGTTTGAATCACATGGCGAAAACCTTTGTGATAAGATCTTGGTCATATCTATTCCAGAAAAGCTTCAAATCCAGCGCTTAATGGCCAGAAATAATTTAACTGCGAAAGAGGCTCGCGAGAGGCTTAATTCCCAGATGCCTTTGGCTGAAAAAGTAAAAAAAGCTACATATGTGGTTGATAATGCTGGTACAATAGAAGAATTAGAAGAGAAGTTAAATAAGATTTTAGATAAAATTAAATTAGGGGAATAACTATGGAATGTCCAAATTGTCATCATAATTCTTCAAGAGTTATCGATTCGCGTCCCAGTGATGAAAATCGAGCAATTAGACGCCGCAGAGAATGTGAAAATTGTGGCTTTCGCTTTACTACTTTTGAGAGAATCGAAACTGCACCTTTATTAGTAATTAAAAATGATGGAACTCGTGAACCTTTCAATAGAAAGAAAATTTTGCATGGCGTAATGGCCGCTGGTCAAAAGCGTCCAATTACTAGTGAGCAATTTGAACGTTTGGTTGATGATGTTCAAAACAAAGTAAGAAAGCAAGGCGTGAGCGAAATTTCATCAAAGAAAATCGGTCAATTCGTAATGGATGATTTAGCAGAAATTGATGATGTTGCGTATATCCGATTTGCTTCGATTTACCGTGAGTTTAAAGATATGTCTAGTTTCATGAAAACAATGGAAGACATGATGGCTAAAAGAGAGAAAGGTAATAATTAATGTTTGAGACAGCCGATCCCAAGCAACCTTTTTTGGTACTTAATCGCGTTGATTTATTTCCTGATGATGAAAAAGTCATGGTTAAGCTTTATCAACCGCTGGTAGGTGCAACAGCAATAGCTCTTTATCAGACTTTAATTCAAGCGTTTGATCCTTATTCAATGCTATCTGATGCAGAAGGAATTTATACTTTACAAGAGCAATTAGATTGTAGCTTAAAAGAATTATTTAGATCTTTACACAAACTAGAAGGTGTAGGTCTAGTACAAACCTTTTTAGCTGATAATGTAGTCAATCAAGTTTTAGCATTTAAACTACTGAAGGTGCCTTCTGCGCAAGAATTTTTCTCTACATCCTTATTAGCTAGTCTGTTAAAAGAAAAAGTAGGGATAGAAAAATTTAGTAAGTTAAGTCACCAATTTGCTCGGGCAAGTAAATTAAAGCAAAAAGAAATTCCAAATGCTAAAGATATATCGGCCTCATTTTTAGAAGTCTTTCGTCTGCCAGGAGAAGAAGCAATTAGTCCTGCTAATGAAGTGCTTCAAGCGGCAAAAGAAAATGATATTCCTAAAATTGAAAAGGCTCAAGTCAATCATGATGATCACATCGACTGGAACTTTATGAAAGATCAATATGCGAGGTATCAAATTGAACCTGATCAAATTGAGATTAATAAAGCTCAAATTTTGGGTGTGATTCGTACTTATGGTTTAACCGAACAAGAATTTATTGATGAAAGTTTACCAACTTTACATGGCAATCGCAATCTGAATATGCGTGCTATTGAAAATTTAATTGCCGATAATTATCGTAGTGCACATACACGCAAGCAGATTAAGACAGAGTTAAATAATCATGCTAATATTGCTTCGCCGAGTCAAATATCTGCAAAAACGAAGCAATTATTAGTTGATGCAAATAAATTATCGCCAGCAGAATTTTTATATCAAGCAAAGGCTGAAAAGGGTGGTTTTTCTAGTCCTAGCGAAAAGAAAGTTTTAAATGTTTTGCAAAATCAATATGGTTTACCGAGTGATTTAATTAATATCTTAATCTATGCTTGTTTAACATATGATTCAATGGTTTCAAGCAATTTAGCGTATCGAATAGCTAATGATTGGTTACAACACGGTGTTGCAAGTTCAACGCAGGCGATGCAATATCTTGAGAAGAGAAAGAAACAGCGTAAATATAATCAATCAAGACGCTTTAATACTGGTAAAAGAGTTGAAAAGGGAACTGATTGGAGTAAGAAAAAGATTAAGTCAAATAACCAAGTGGATTCAGAGGAGTTAAAGAATTTCTTCAAAAACTTGGAAGATCAAGATAAATCTAAGTAGGTGATTCAAATGCAACCAATAGGTGATGTAATTAAAAAAATCGTTAAAGAGCGTAATTTAGGTGATCAAACTAATTTGCAAAAAGATGTATTACAGTCACCAGAAGTAAGAGAGTTTTTACAAAAAAATAAAAATAAGATCGATATGTCGATGGTTAAAAACTCTATGAGTAATTTATATGAATTTTATATTCAATTACAAAATCCAGATAAAATTATGTCTGGATATCGACCAGAACTATTTTTAAACGGTGATGTGATTGATGTCCGTTATACACCTACTGCCGCTAAAATAGAGGCTGATCGTGAAAAGACGATTGAACATCACTTAGAATTAATTGATTTACCTGAAAGATTACATAATGTGCGTCTTAGTCAAATTGATATTGATGAGGGGCGAAAAGAAGTTCTGAGTTTGATTGGAGAATTCTTATCTAAATATAAAAAGAATCCTCATCAACAAGGTTTGTATCTTTCTGGTGATTTTGGTCGAGGTAAGACCTATATCTTAGCCGGCTTAGCTAATCAAATTGCTAAAGAAAATAAAAATATTGTCTTCTTGCATGTCCCGACCTTTATTGCAAGCTTATCAAGTCACTTTGAGGATAATAGTTTACAACAAGAAATTCGTCGTGTGGCGGATGCAGATTTACTGATTTTAGATGATATTGGTGCAGAGTCACTAAGTCAGTGGTCTCGTGATGATGTTTTAGGCGTTATTTTGCAAGCTAGAATGGACAATGTGCTTCCAACTTTCTTTTCTTCAAATTTAGATATGAATGATTTAGAAGAACATTTTGCGGAAACAAAAAATAGTGTTGATAAAGTTAAAGCGGCAAGAATTATGCAACGAATTCGTTTTTTAGCCAAAGAGGTTGTAGTATTTGGACCAAATCGAAGAAAAATTTAAATTTAATCTTGAAACCGAAATTTGAGCGCGTATAATATCAATTAATGAAAGAGACATGATCTTTTTAATTCAGAGAGAAGAGCCTAGTTCTGGAAGCTTTTCAACCAAAAAGACCCCAACTCTTTTGATCCCAAAGTTAATAAAAGGGTAAGCTCCGTTAACGGCTTATATTGAGAGACTAGAATTACACTAGTCTGAATTTTGGGTGGAACCACGCTAATTAACGTCCCAGTGCATTGTGCACTGGGATTTTTTGTTTTTTCTGGAGGATTTTATGAGTTTTTCAATTACTTTGCCAGATGGCTCAAAGAAAGATTTTGAAGAAGCTTTAACTATTTCTGATTTAGCACATAATATTGCTACTTCACTTGGTAAAGCAGCTGTAGCAGGTAAAGTTAATGGTGAAATTAAGCCACTTGACTTTGAACTTAATGAAGACAGCGAAGTTGCAATTATTACCGATAAAGATGAAGAAGGTTTAGATGTTTTGCGTGCAAGTGCAGCATTTGTATTTGAAGCTGTTGCTAAACGTGAATATACAGCAATTCGTTTGGGTGAACATGTAGCCGATGAAGGTGGCTTCTATGTAGATACTGATAAAGATGACCAAATTAAAGTTGGTGAATTACCAAAGCTTGAAAAAGCTATGCAAAAGGTCATTAAGAATGGTGAAAAGATTGAACACGTTCGTGTTTCAAAATCTGATCTTGAAGAAGAATATAAAGATGATCAATACAAGAGTGCTCTTCTTGCTAAAGAAGATGGCGATGTAATTGATGCATATAAGCTTGGCGATTTTGTTGACTTTGGTTTTGACGCTTTATTACCAAACACTGGTAAGATCAAGCAATTTAAGCTTTTGTCAGTAGCGGGTGCATATTGGCTTGGTAAGTCTTCTAACCCAATGCTTCAAAGAATTTTTGGTACTGCCTTCTTTAAGAAAGCGGACTTAGATGCCGATTTGAAACGTCGTCAAGAAATTAAGGAACGCGATCACAGAACTATTGGTCGTGACCTTGATCTCTTCTTCGTTGATCCTAAGGTTGGTGCAGGTCTTCCTTACTGGATGCCAAAGGGTGCTACTATTCGT
>JAHLFT010000103.1 GCA_018883635.1 Candidatus Lactobacillus pullistercoris | reverse complement strand
CGTTTACTGAGTAAACAATGGTCTTCAAGTCATTACCAGCAGGAGCTGAAATCAATACACGCTTTGCGCCGGCATCCAAGTGAGCTTGTGACTTTTCAGCAGAAGTGTAGAAACCAGTACATTCGAGGACAAAGTCAACACCGTCGTTCTTTACCCAAGGAATGTTTTGTGCTTGTGGTTCTGCGTATACACGGTAGTTCTTGCCGTCAACAACGATTGAGTCATCAGTAGCTGAAACTTCGTGGTTGAAAGTACCATGAGTTGAGTCGTACTTAAGTAAGTGTGCCAAAAGTGCTGGAGTAGTCAAGTCGTTAATTGCAACAACTTCGATATCCTTTGACTTTTCGCCTAAATCCATAATACGACGGAATGCTAAACGACCGATACGGCCAAAACCGTTAATACCAATTTTAACTGTCATAATCTAAAAGTCCTCCTTAAGAACTATAAACAACAATTTATTTTAAACGAGAAGTTGCCTTCCCCTTTAAAATCGCTTTTGAGGCACCTTCATCAGTTATTAACCAGGTTTGACGAGGTGCATTAGGCATATAAGCCTTAATTGCTTCCGCTTTTTGGTTTCCACAAGCAAAGGCAAATATGTGAGGTATTTTCTTTAAATTCTCAAACTGCAATCCAACCTGGGTGATGCGGTCGACAATCTTTCCTTTGTCATCGAAGAAACACCCGAAACATTCGGTGACAGCTCTTTTTTCTCGCAAATCAGAAAGCTTGATTGAATCATACCCTCTTCTTTTAGCCATTTCTTGAGCTAAACCAATGCCATGAATTACGGCATCACTTTGCGAGATATCTTGCAGCACATCAGCTATTGATGGTTCGCGAATCAATGAATTATAGGCTACATCCGAAACTTGTTCTGGTAAATATAATGTCTTATATGTGCCATTTGTTTGTGCAGCCATCTCTTGAACGATTGTATTACTCTGGGTCATTACGTTTTCTCCCAAAGCCCCTCTACCAGGAACAAATTCAAGTTCGCGATTATTAGCTAAATTACCAGACAAATATTTTGCCGATTTAGCTAAAGCTAGACCACCTAATATTGTCACAATTGAATGACCCAATGGAAGAAGTAAGTTCAAAGCCGAGCTTAGAGCTTCTCCCATTTCCTGATAAACTCGATCTTGTAAATCAGCATCTCCAGGAACAATAATTGTTCTATCAATTCCTAGTTTTCTTGCTAACTTAACTTCGGTTTCACCAGCATTGAAAAGTCGATCAATCATCGGTGCCGCATCTTTTAATGTCTTCTTGCCTTTTTCAGTTAGGAACATTCCGAAATTTTTGATTTCGATTAAACCGACTTTTTTCAAATATTCGGTCTCTGTTCGAACATTTCTTTCTGAAAGTCCTAAATGTTGAGCTACATTTCTTCTGCCAATTGGTGCATTTAAAGAGATTTGCTCCAAAACAAGATACCTTTGTCGAAGTACTTTTAAGAGATCAGGAACTAACTCTTCGAGCAAGGAAAAATCCGAGTCCATAGCTGCTCCTTCCTATTGGGACGTATTTCGACCATCATATTGACGATTGCCGTCCCACTTTGCTTAAAAATATAAGAGAAACGCGGATCTTCAAACTTTTTCTTATTCCTACATTTCTCATCGACACTGTTAGTATAACAATGTATTTTTCACAATTCAAGAAAAAAGTGACTCTTTTTTTAATAAGATTAATTCTTCTTAAAAGCTTTTTATTTGCGCCAATTATTTGATATAATGAGTAGTGACTTTGGGTCCTTAGTGTAATGGATCGCACGTAAGATTCCGGTTCTTGAAATCTGGGTTCGACTCCCAGGGGACCCATAATAAAAAAGCTCGAGTTAATTCTCGAGCTTTTTTTATTTCTTTTCTTGCACAATATAAATTGGACGATCTTTTACTTGTAAGAAAATTTTACCGACGTATCTACCTATAATTCCGATACATAATAATTGCAATCCACCGATTAATAAAATAATACTTACGAGTGAAGCCCAACCAAAAACAGCTGCATCTGGATTTACTATATGTCGGATAATTACAGCTAATAAGCCAATAATTGAAACTATAAATGACACACTTCCAATCCAAACCGCAATATTCAATGGTGCTTGAGAGAAATCTGCAATTCCGTCAAAGGCGTATCTAAATAATTTCCAAGTAGTCCAATCACTTTCACCCGCTACTCTTTCGACATTATGGTAGTCAAGGTATTTTGTCCGAAAACCTACCCAAGAAAAAATTCCTTTTGAAAAGCGGCTGTACTCTTTCATTTCTAGAACTGCATTAACCATTTGTCTAGTCATCATTCGATAATCACGAGCACCAGGAATAATTTGTGTATTAGAAATCCGGTTAATAAATTTATAGAACATATCACTTAAAAATGATTTAATTTTTGCTTCACCTGTTCGGTCAACTCTTCTAGTACCTATACAGTCCCAGTCTCCTGTTTGCAACAAATCATACATTTTAGGCAAAAATTCTGGTGGATCTTGTAAATCAACATCCATATCTACGACATAATCACCAGTTGCCGCTTGTAAGCCTGCATAAAGAGCAGATTCCTTACCAAAATTTCTTGAAAATGAAATATAATGTACTTTTTCTGGATGATCATTATGCAATTTTCTTAATTCTTGCAAAGTATTGTCCGCAGAACCGTCATTAACAAACCAGTATTCCACTGTTACGTCCATTTTAGTTACGACTTTTTCAACAGCTGGGAAAAACAGTGGAACACTTTCCTGCTCATTGTAGCAAGGAACAACAATTGATAACTTATTCATTTGAATACCTCTTATATTCATTATCTAACATATTAAACTATAGCATATTAGACAAAAAAGCGGTTGCTTCTTTTTATTGAAACAACCGTTTTTATTTACTTTGATTAATTTTATCTTGGAACACCTGAAGTTAATTCAGATCTTTGGGCAAATTCACAGTAAAGCTTTGACTTGTTAAAAGATAGACCTTCAATTTCACGTCTTACCTTAAATCCATAATGTTTCTTAGCTGTACCGTTTTTGGCAACTTTGAAGATATTATCATTAAAAGCAATATAGAAATTACCATTACCGTAAGTAAAACCTTGAACTGGGGATCCCTTTACAAAACTACCTGAAGTTGCACCAACTTGAGTTGGTTGCCAAACATTATCTTTTAAGTCTAATCTCCAGTATTCGTATTTATTGTAACCACCATTGTGGAATAAAGCGTACATAGTATTATCATCAGTAAATGTCGCATTATGAATATAACGATTATTGTAATCAATCTTGAAAGTCCAAATCTTATTAATCTTCATATCACTCTTACGGATCTGCAAAATTTCTTCTGATTTAGAGCCATTACGATATTTATTATCATTTGCCATGACATAAATGTATGAGTTTGAAGAACCTAAAGATTGACCATGGCCTAATTTAATATAAGGACTAACCTTGATATTTTTAGCATAACTCTTGAATGTACTCCATCTCATTGAAGTAAGATTTTGTGCAGCGGTTTTACTCTTAATATGATTCAAATTGTATGAAACCAAATGTCCATAAGGCTTGTTGGTATTACTAAACATTGAGACTGCGAAAATATTATCTTTAACCGTAATTCCTTCGGGAGTTCTACCAACCGGTCCCATCACGTCTTGACGATAACTACTATCTAAACTTACAAAACGTGGTTGGAATAATCTTGTTCTTACCTTTAAGCCTTTAGTCTTAAAGGTATTACCTCTTGTTTCCGAACGATAATGGTGAGCCGCATTCCAATTTCTTGAAGAACTCTTTGAGCCGCCATTCCAAGCCTTGACTGTTCTAAAGCCCTTTTTGGTATCAGCATTATTAATAGCATCGGGCATTTCATGAACATCAATTTTTACTTGTGCCTTTGCTTTACCGTACTTGTAATCAACAGTAGAAGATTTTGTGCTGACATACTTCTTAGAGACTTGTACTTTATTGACATGAACGGCAGTACCTTGACTATTGGTTGCATAGTTAATTGCGTCATGGGTGTTAAATGAATAATCAGAATTGCGAACTAAATCAACACTTTTAGCCACTGAAATTTGATTTCTAGCAAAGAAATTCTGATTAACCCAACCAAGATGTCTACCATCGACATAAATATCCCAAAAGTTTCCTTTTTTTGTAGAAACGTATTTCTTTGATTGAATTTGACCATGCTTAAAATAGCTAGTTGACGTAAATTTACCAGAAGGTCCCTTTTTAGAAACACGGTGATAAATTGGATAATTCTTATTACCAGCAATTTTAGTAACTGCTTTTCCATAAATTTTAGCGTCAATTTTTGGTTTATTATTTACCATTAATAAACTACTACTTGCTAAAATAACCCCTGCCAACAAAACAGCAAATTTTATCTTCTTTTTCATATAACTTCCACTATTACTCCTAAAATCATTTTAATTTTATCACATTAAATAACTGGATAATGAAATTCTTGATTAGAATTTTATTAACAATAAACTTTTTACTATATATACAGTATAATTATTAAGTTCACAGTTATCGATGAATAATAGGAGATTAATTTATGATTGAAAAGGAAAATAATCCTAAAAAAATGATGTGGACAACCCTAGCAATGATGGCATTTTCAACGGTATGGGGTTTTGGAAATGTCGTTAACGGGTATGTCTATTTTGATGGGACAAAGGTTATTTTTAGTTGGATCATCATGTTCCTTCTCTACTTTGTTCCTTATGCCCTAATGGTTGGTGAACTTGGAGCGACATTTAAAAATGCCGAAGGTGGTGTTTCCTCTTGGGTAAACGCAACTATGGGCGCCAAGTGGGCTTATTATGCTGGTTGGACTTACTGGGCTTGCCATATTGTATATATTTCAAGTAAAGGTACTGGTGGTTTGAGAGCCATGGCATGGGGTATTTTTGGCAACACCTTATGGTATGACGCTTTGCCAACAGCAACAACTCAGTTAGCAACTTTAGTCATCTTTCTCTTCTTCTGCTGGGTAGCTAGTCGCGGTATCCCTGTATTAAAGAGTTTAGCAACTGTTGCTGGTTCTTCAATGTTTATCATGTCAATTTTATTTATCATCATGATGTTTGCAGCACCATCTATTAATCCACATGCTTCTTATCTAAGCATTGATTGGAATTGGAAAAACTTTTTGCCAACTTTTAATGTTAAATACCTAACTTCTCTCTCAATCTTGGTATTCAGTGTGGGTGGATGTGAAAAAATTTCACCATATGTTAACAAGGTTAAAAATCCTTCTAAGAATTTCCCTAAAGCTATGATGGCTTTAGCAATTATGGTTATGATTTCCGCCATCCTTGGTACTTTTGCCATAACATTAATGTTTGATCCGAATGTTGTTAACAACAATTTAAATGAATATATTTCAAATGGCCCCTACATGGCTTTCCAAAGATTAGGTGAATACTATCATGTCGGTGGCTTGTTTATGTACATCTATTCATGGTGTAATGTTATTGGTCAATTTTCAACTTTAGTAATTAGTATTGATGCACCTTTACGAATGCTTTTGGGTAGTAATGAAGCAATTAAATATATTCCAAGCAAATTATTAAAATTAAATAAACATGGTTCCTATATCAACGGTATCTGGATGGTGGTAATTCTTTCAGGTGGTTTAATTCTTGCACAAGCTTTACTTCCAAATGCCCAAGCAGTTATGGCCCAGTTGGTAAAATTAAATTCAACTACAATGCCAATGCGTTACCTATGGGTATTTGCAGCTTATATTGCTTTGAGAAAACATCATAAGAAATTTAAGCAAAATACTACTTATCAAATGACTAAATCTCAAGGCTTTGCTTATACAGCCGGTGCATGGTGTTTCTTTGTTACAGCTGCCTGCTGTATTATGGGAATCTACTCACCTGACAATTTCACCTTATTCTTAAACATTATCACTCCGATCATTTTAATTGCTTTAGGAATTATTCTTCCAGCAATTAAGAAGCGTGAAGAAGCTAATTTGGCTTAATTCTTAATTTAGAATAATTATAAATAAAACTGCTTTTTAGAAGCAGTTTTATTTTTTTAATGCTAAACTGATATTAGACTAAATTGATTGGAGTGAAAAATTTGGCTACGGCAAAAGAATTACTTCATATGAGCCATTTAAAAGCTACCAAGCCACGAATTAAAATTCTTGAATACTTGATGGCCCATCATAATCATCCCACTGTTGACACAATTTTTACTGAGTTAGCTCAAGATGAACAATTAAATAAAGCAACAATTTATAATACTCTAAATACTTTGATTAATGTCGGAATTGTCATCGAAATTAAAAATGGCGATAATTCTAGTCATTACGATTACTTCATTAAACCCCATTTTCACATAATTTGTAAAAACTGTGGTAAAATTTCCGATGTATTTTATCCAGATTTTGACAAAATCGAAAATAAAATGCGTTACGAAGCTGAAAAACAAACTGGGTTTATCGCTTCAAGCAGTCATTTAGAAATTTATGGACTCTGTCAAAACTGTAAAAATAAATAAAAAACTTAACCTGTCAAAAACGACAAGTTAAGTTTTTTTATTTGTAATTATAATTAATTTAATTTATTACTTTCTAATAATTCTGCTCGTTGTGCTAAATTAATCCATAATTTATTATCACTAACAGAAATACCTTCCGATTCACGACCAGTCTTAAAAGTATAATGATCGACAATTTTACCATCGGTTGTTAACTTAACAACTAAGTCATTGTAAACAATATAGAAATTGTCATTTATTGGATCGTAAGTAAATCCTTGAACTGGTTCACCATTTCCAACAAAGGCATCTTTGGTTGCTCCTACAATTTCAGGATTCCAGTTGTCACCTGTTCGATCAAATCTCCAATATTCATAACGTTGTTGAGTGTGATCATAAAAGAGAGCATACATCAAATGATCATTAACAACAACCGCATTCTTGAAGTAACGTGGTGCTTCTTTGGTACCATCCCAACATTTAATGGTCCAAACCTTATTAATGGTTAAATCGCTCTTCTTAATTTGGAACAATTCCTCTGAAGCGGAAGTTCCTAATTTTTTATTATCATTTGCTAAAACATATACATACTTATCGGTTGAGCCCATTGCTTGACCATGTCCAATTGGAATATAAGGACTGACCTTAATATTCTTAACATAAGTATTGAACTTCTTTTGACTCATCGTCAATAAATGCTGTGGATTATAAGGATTAACTAATTTGTTGAGATTATAACCAACGATATGACCTGACAATAAATTAGTATGACTTAAAAGACTAGTGTATGCCCAACCGTTAGAAACAGTAAGACCTTCTGGAATATGACCAACACGATTAATATTACCGTCTTTCATAGTATCAGTTTTGACACTTAAATATACCGGTTGATACAATCTTGTCTTCAGTGTCAAATCACCACTAGTCCAAGTATGTCTCTTCTTTTCAGGAATAAATAATTTTGGACTTAAATAATTAATTGAGGCACCGTAATGGTATTTCCAGCTTGGAAAACTTCTCGTTCCAGGTTGTGTTTTTACAGTATTTGCATCAGCAATACCTTCGGAAGTTGTTTTTCTAACCGTAACTTTAGAATTTGCTTCAGCAGAGCCTAAAGTATACTTAATATTAACTGTTTTAGGCTCAGCACAGTTTACACTATCTTCAGAAACTTTTACTTCACTATTATCTACAATTGAACCTGTTTTGTCAGTTACGTAGCTGATAGAATCTTTAACATTAAAATCATAGTCACGATTATTTACTAAAGAAACATTTTTAGCGACAGATATCTTGTTTCTGGCAAAATAATGTTCATTTACCCAACCAACACGACGACCATCTACATAAATTAACCAATATGTATACTTCTTCGTCTTGATACTTTGATTTGATTGAATGTGATTATATCTAAAATTAATTCCATCTGCGACTTTATATTTAGGTTTACCATTGCGAACAGTTTTCCAAATAGCATAATTTTTATTACCAGCAACTTTAGTCATTAAATTATAACTATTCGTTTCTTGGACCTGAGTTTTTTTAGCGTTTGCTGTTTGATTATTAGCCAAACCTAATAATCCTAAACTTAACAAAGCAGCTGAACTAATAGTTAATATTTTCTTATAGTTCAAATTAAATTCCTCCAAAATTTTCTTACCTGTCTACAACTCATATTGTATTATAAAAGTCTTGTAATAAAAAATACAAAAAGAATACACTTTGTTTGACACAATGCTTAGTAAGTGATTTAATTAGCACTGTACTTATAAGAGTGCTAATTAAATTTAGGAGGCAAAAATATGCTTGTACCTACAGTTATTGAGCAAACTGCTCGCGGTGAACGTGCTTATGATATTTACTCACGTTTACTTAAAGACAGAATTATTATGTTGAGCGGTGAAATCAACGATCAAATGGCTAACTCAATCATCGCACAATTACTATTTCTTGATGCACAAGATAATACTAAAGATATTTCATTGTATATTAATTCCCCAGGTGGTGTAATTACTTCTGGTTTAGCAATTATGGATACTATGAACTTTATTAAATCAGACGTTTCAACGATCGCAATCGGAATGGCTGCTTCAATGGCTTCTATTCTTTTGACAAGTGGAACGAAAGGTAAGAGATTTGCGTTACCTAATTCAACTGTCTTAATTCACCAACCTTTAGGTGGTGCACAAGGCCAACAAACTGATATTCAAATTGCAGCAAATGAAATTTTAAAGAGTCGTAAGAAGATCAACGAAATCTTACACGAAACCACAGGTCAACCTCTTGAAAAGATTCAAAAGGATACTGAACGTGATAACTACTTGACTGCTGAAGAAGCTAAAGAATATGGTTTGATCGACGAAATTATGGTTAACAAAAAGAAATAAATTTCGTTAGTTTTAAAAAGAGATTGGAAAAATTTCCAATCTCTTTTTTTTTATTCTCTTAAATTGTCAGCAATTTCACGCAATTTTTTAAAACGATGGTTCACGCCAGATTTGGAAATTGGCCCATCAGGTAATTTTTCAGCTACCTCTTTTAAAGAAAGTTCTGGATTTTCTAGTCTGAAATGCGCAAGTAACTGTAATTTTTCGGGTAAAGAATCGATTCCTCGTTCTTGGTCAATCAGTTGAATATCTTCTACCTGTTTAGCCGCAGCCGTTGCAGTTTTCTTCAAATTAGCGGTATCACAATTGACCAAACGATTGACTGAATTACGCATATCACGCATTATCCGCAAATCTTCAAACGAAAGCATCGCATTTAATGCACCAACAATATGCAAAAAATCTCCTATCTTCTCAGCCTCTTTTAAATAAACAATATACCCACTTCGTCTTTTAGTTGCCTTCGCATTCAAATAAAAGAATTTATTCATTAATTTTGCCAAATCTAAATTATGATCTTCATAAGTTGAATAAATTTCTAAATGATAACGACTAGTTTCTGGATTATTGACACTGCCACCTGCCAGAAATGCACCCCTTAAATATGACATTGCTCCTTCGCGTGAAGTCATAATTCTATCCGGAATTCTAGTAATTAAACCTTTAGCGGGATCCCAAATTTGCAGGGCCTGCAAAATTTCTTGAACATTTTGCTGCAATCTAACCAAATACTGATTATTTTTCTTCAACTTCATTTTGCGCGAAACAATCAATAAGGGTTCAATGCCAAATGCAACTTTAATCAAAGTAAAAATTCTACGCGCGATCGCTGGATTCTCTGTTGTAATATCCAAACTAAACTGATGATCATGTAAATTTAATACACCATTCATTCTTAGAAAAGCAGCTAGTTCAGCTTTAGCATGTTCAGGGTGGACCTGCAAAGAGGTTAATTCTTTTTTGACATCACTGGCATAACTAGCCATTATCTTCACTCATCCTCTTTCTTGACATTGCCTCAAATGCCAAATTAATGATCTCTTTTCCGACTTTTTCACCATCATGGAACACTAATCCTTGTCGCTGATCAATAAAATCATCAGTAATAACCCGGCAATCCTGCTCACGCAATCCCTTAAAATCATTTCGAACAGGTTCCAAATATTCATCATAATCTTCAGGATGGAACTTATTCATATCAATTTTGGCCCCATTTACTAAGGCTGTATTAATAAAGTGCCCACCTAAATGTTGGTTAATAACTCGAACGTGATCAGCATCACTAAAGTGATCAGTTTCACCTCGCTGAGTCATAATATTACAAATATAAATAACTTCTGCTTTAGTTTCTCTAACCGCTTGCCCCAAGTTCGAAATCATCAAATTAGGCAAAATCGAAGTGAATAAACTACCAGGCCCTAAGACAACAGCATCAGCTTGCATAATTGCTGCTAAAACAGGCAAAACTGCTTTAGGCTTTTGATTATTATTTGTATCGGTAACCCAAACACGCTTAATTCGCTTATCTTTTGAAGTTATTTCGGTTTCACCGACTTCCTCAGTCCCATCAACAAACTCAGCATTTAAAGTCAGTGGCTCATTCGAAGCTGGAAATACATGACCATCAACACGCATCATTTTGGATAACGACTGCACCGCATCAAAAATATTTCCATGCATTTCATTTAAAGCAGCAATAATCAAATTACCAATTGCGTGTCCAGAAAAGAAAGAGTCAGAAGAATCAAAACGGTATTGGAAAATATCTTTTTCCTCTTGAGAAATCTCGCTTAAAGAAACTAACACATTTCTAATATCACCAGGTGGAACAACGTTAATGAAATTTCTAATTGAACCAGATGATCCACCATCATCAGAAACAGTTACAATCGCGGTAATTTCAGCGTTTTGATCTTTTAAAGCATTCAAAACAACGGGTAAACCCGTCCCGCCGCCAATAACAACAACTCGTGGACGTCTTCCTTTAATTACACGGACAATCCTCGTTTCATCATATGACATGCTTTTCACCTTACTTTCTTAAATACCGACTAACTTCACGATGCGTTATATCTACAGGATACTTTTTTGACAAATCACGAGCCAGCTGTTGCGCAATTGAAACACTTCGGTGTTGTCCACCAGTACAGCCAATTGCAATCGTTAATTTTTCCTTGCCTTCTTTGATGTAACCTGGGATAGCTGTTGCAAGAAGATCCAATAATTTTTGATAAAAACCTTTGGTTTCTTTTTTATTCATCACATAATCAAAAACCCGTTTATCTAAACCGGTAAATGGACGTAATTCTGGAATATAGAATGGATTAGGCAAAAATCTGACATCCATCACAATATCAGCATCGATTGGCATCCCATACTTAAAGCCAAATGACATGATTTCGATTGAAAATGGTTGGCGCTTTCGATCACTAAATTCAGATAAAAGTTTATGCTTCAATTCTTTTGTGGAAATATCGGAAGTATCAATGATGTAATTTGAGCGATTTTTAATTGGTGTTAAAATGCGGCGTTCCTCTTGGATTCCATCTAGCAAACGACCACTGGTGGCTAGAGGTGGAAGTCGTCTTGTTTCTTTATATCTGGCAACAAGCGTATCATCAGAACTATCTAAAAAGAGAATTGTCGCTTGAACATTAGCATTATCTTCAAGTGAATTGACTTCATTTAATAAATCGCTATAAAAATCTTTTACTCGTAAATCAATTACAACAGCAACCTTTTTAAAATCATTGGAATTAACGATCAAATCCCAAAAGCTGCCTAATAAAGTTGGAGGTAAATTATCAACGACAAAATACCCCATATCTTCTAATGCATGAGCTGCGACAGTCTTACCCGCACCGCTCATCCCGGTGACAATTAATAATTGTTTCTTTTCATCAGCCATATTTTTATCTCCTATTCTTTACAATTATAACATGCCGGGTGTTTCATATAAATTTATTCAAAAAAAAGAGTCATTTGACTCTTTTAATTTAACGATGCATCCAAGCAACTACGATTTCATTAATTCCGAATACTAAAAGCCAAAATGCAACTAGCCAAACTAAGCTAAGTGCGGCAATTAATGGATTAAAAATTAAGAAAATTGCAATAATTAAGCTAAGAATATTCATAATTAAACTAAAAATAAAATATCCACTAGAAAAATCTTTTAGATGCCATGAAAATACAATTCCGACAACTGAATCAACAAAGAACCAAATTGCAAAAAGGTAAGCAATTGTTAATCCACCAATATCGTAAGAGCACAAGAACAAAATACCAATTACGATATCCAAAATACCAGAAATTAAGGTAACCCAACTACGGGAAAAGAATTGACGAAAACGGGAATAACCTGCCAGCCAAACTAAACCTTGTAAGATAGATAAAATACCAAAAATCAAAACGAAAGCTTGTAAGCCTTTGCCTGGGTGACGAATTAGCAAAAATGCAGCGATTACCATAATGACACCAGCAATAAAAGCACCCCAGTCAAACCCACGATTATCTCTAGAAAAACTGTCCATAATAATCCTCCTTGAGACTTATTCTACACTAGTTTATCCAGATAAAAAATTTAATCTTCTTTTTTATTTTGATACTTTTTAGTTAATT
This sequence comes from Candidatus Lactobacillus pullistercoris, assembly GCA_018883635.1. Taxonomy (GTDB): domain Bacteria; phylum Bacillota; class Bacilli; order Lactobacillales; family Lactobacillaceae; genus Lactobacillus; species Lactobacillus pullistercoris. The sequence continues at coordinate 22,571 of JAHLFT010000103.1, read as the reverse complement.
CTTTATCTCTTTTTAAAACTGGTTTCAGGTATTGTCCAGTGTAGCTTTCCATCACTTCAGCTACTTGTTCAGGTGTGCCTGTAGCAACAATATTTCCGCCGCCTTCACCACCTTCGGGACCAAGGTCGATTAACCAATCTGCACATTTAATCACATCAAGATTATGTTCAATAATTAAAACGGTGTTGCCTTCATCAACTAATCTTTGTAAAACATTCATCAAGCGCTTGATATCATCAGTATGTAGACCAGTTGTTGGTTCATCTAAAATATAAAAGTTTTTACCAGTAGAAAGCTTTTGCAGTTCGGCTGCCAATTTCATTCTTTGAGCTTCCCCACCTGACAATGTAGTTGCAGATTGACCTAATTTAACATAACCTAAACCGACATCTACAATTGTTTGTAATTTACGTTCAATTTTAGGAATATTTTCAAAGAATTTAGTGGCCTCTTTAATAGTCATATCAAGTACTTGTGCAATATTCTTTCCTCGATAAGTTACTTCGAGAGTTTCTGAATTATAACGAGTACCATGGCAAACCTCACAAGGGACATAAACATCTGGTAAGAAATTCATTTCAATTTTGATAATTCCATCACCGTGACAAGCTTCACATCTGCCGCCTTTAACATTAAAAGAGAATCTAGCTTTGGTATAACCGCGCATCTTAGCTTCATTGGTTTGAGCAAACAAAGCTCTAATATCATCAAAAACACTAGTATAAGTAGCTGGATTACTTCGTGGAGTTCTCCCGATAGGACTTTGATCAATATCAATTATTTTTTCAATATTTTTATAACCACTGATGCTCTTAAACTTACCCGGTTTAGTTGAATTATTGTTTAATTTTTGAGCAAGAGCACGTTTCAAAATCATATTAACTAAAGTCGATTTACCAGAACCAGATACACCAGTGACAACATCAAGCTTTCCTAATGGAAAATCAACATTGATATTTTTTAAATTATTCTCACTTGCCCCCTTAACAGTTATCTTTTTACCATTACCTTTTCGTCTTTTAAGAGGTACGGGAACAAATTTTTTACCTGAAAGATACTGTCCTGTTAAAGAGTTGGGGGTCTTCTCTACTTCTTCAGGTGTACCGGCTGCCATAACTTTACCACCGTATAAACCCGCTCCTGGTCCCATATCGACTAAATAATCTGCCTGTCTCATCGTTTCATCATCGTGCTCAACAACAATAAGTGAATTACCCAGATCGCGCATCCTTTTTAATGAAGCAATCAAACGATCATTATCACGCTGATGAAGACCAATTGATGGTTCGTCTAAAACATACATAACACCTGATAAATTAGAACCAATTTGCGTTGCCAAACGAATTCGCTGTGCTTCTCCACCAGATAAAGTGTTTGCCGAACGCGATAAAGTTAAGTAGTCAAGACCGACACTAACTAAGAAAGTTAACCGATCTCGAACTTCTTTCAAAATTGGTTTGGCAATTATCGTTTTCTGTTGACCAAAATTAACTTGCTTGAAAAAACTTAGTGCTTTATCGATTGAAAGATCCGAAGCTTCTGCAATATCTTTTCCATCAACTTTGACAGCCAATGCCTTTTCATTCAATCGTTTACCGTGACAGGTTTGACATGTTAATTCCGTCATATACTTACCCATCACATCACGCATAAATTTTGACATTGGATGACGATAACGGCGTTCGACATTTTCCATTACCCCTTCAAATGGTTGGGTAGTATCATTAACGCCAAAATCACCAGTAACATGAAACTTGATTGCCTTCTTAGAACCATGAAGAATAATATTTTGCTGTCGTTTTGTTAACTTAGAAAAAGGTTTATCCATTGGAATATTTAAAGCTGCACATGCTTGATTTAACATTTCACCATAATACTTTGAATTTTTCCATGGAGCAATTGCTCCCTCTGCAAGTGATTTGCTTTTATCTGGAATAACTAAATCAACATCGACAGCGAGTTTCATCCCTAAGCCATCACAATCTGGACATGCCCCAAAAGGAGCATTAAATGAAAACAATCTTGGTTCCATTTCACCAACTGTGAAGCCACACTTTGGACAAGCATAAAATTCAGAAAAACTTAAAGTGTCCCCGCCAATGATATCAACATTCATATAACCATCGGATAAACGTAACGCCGCTTCAATTGAATCAAATAAACGAGAGCGAATACTTGGCTTAACAATCAAACGATCAACCACAATAGAGATTGAATGACATTTATTTTTTTCCAGTTCGATTTCTTCATCAACTTCATGCATTTCACCATCAACAATTACCCGCACATATCCGGCACGGCGCACACGTTTGAAAACTTCTTTATGTTCTCCTCTTTTTGCACGAATTACTGGTGCTAAAATTTGAATTTTGCTTCTCTCAGGCAAAGCCATGATCCGATCAGCCATTTGATCAACGCTTTGACTCTCAATAATTGTTCCATCATTAGGACAAACAGGTGTCCCAACTCTAGCCCACAATAAACGTAAATAATCATTAATTTCAGTCACGGTTCCAACCGTTGAACGTGGATTATGTGACGTTGTCTTTTGATCAATCGAAATAGCCGGATTAAGACCATCAATTGAATCAACATCTGGTTTATCCATTTGGCCTAAGAATTGTCTAGCATAACTAGAAAGTGATTGAACATAGCGTCTTCTTCCTTCAGCATATAAAGTATCAAAAGCTAAAGAACTTTTTCCCGAACCTGATAATCCTGTGACCACGACTAATTTATTCTTGGGAATAGTCAAATCAATATCTTTTAAATTATGTTCACGTGCACCACGAATAACAATCTTATCATTTACCATTAAATGTCTTCCCTTTTCTTTTAATAGGTTTTTTAACGGATTTTTGTAATTCCATCATTGCATCACGCAAATTGGCAGCTTCCTCGAAATCTAACTTCTTGGCAGCCTCCTGCATTTGCGCCTTTAGGCTATCAATCATATTTTGCTTCTGCTTCTTAGTCAATTCGTCAAAGTTTAGATCAGCAAAACTATCTGTCTTCTTATCCTTTTCATCAACCTTCTTAGTAGCAGAAATTGCCTGACGAATAGGTTTGATAATCGTTTTAGGCGTAATTCCATGTTCTTCATTAAATTTCATCTGGATTTTACGCCGGCGATTCGTCGCATCCATTGCTTCACGCATCGAATCTGTAATCGTGTCAGCATACATAATTACCTCTCCATGTGCATTACGAGCTGCACGACCCATCGTTTGAACAAGCGGACGATAAGCACGTAAGAAGCCCTCCTTATCTGCGTCAAGAATAGCTACTAATGAAACTTCTGGAACGTCAATTCCTTCACGCAGCAAGTTTATTCCAATTAAAACGTCAAACTTTCCTAACCGCAAATCACGCAAGATTTGCATTCGTTCGAGCGTTTTAATATCAGAATGCAGGTAACGTACTTTAATGCCGATATCCTTTAAATAATCGGTCAAATCTTCTGCCATTTTCTTAGTAAGAGTCGTCACAAATACCCGTTCATCACGGTCAATTCGTTTATTAATTTCACCCACTAAATCATCTATTTGGCCTTCAATTGGACGAACCTCAACTTTAGGATCAAGTAATCCAGTTGGTCGAATAATTTGTTCAACTTTATGATTAGTTCGCTCTAATTCATAATCTCCCGGGGTAGCTGAAACATACAGAATTTGATTTACATGTTTTTCAAACTCAGGTAATTTTAGTGGACGGTTATCTAAAGCAGAAGGCAAACGAAAGCCATAATCAATTAAAGTTTGCTTACGATTCCGATCGCCATTATACATGGCACGAAGTTCTGGCATGGTTGCATGTGATTCATCAATTAAGATTAAAAAATCATCCGGAAAGAAATCAAGTAGAGTATAAGGTGGTTCCCCTTCTTTTCTACCTTCCATATGGCGAGAATAGTTTTCAATTCCATTTGTATATCCAACTTCATTCATCATTTCCATGTCATAGGTAGTACGTTGCTTAATTCTTTGCGCCTCAAGAAGTTTTCCTTCTCCTTCAAACTTTTTAACTTGAACATTCATTTCCTGGGAAATGGCTTTAAGAGCTCTTCTCATTTGTTCATCATTAGTCATAAAATGAGTAGCTGGGAAAAGTGAAATAGTTTCTCGTTCACCAAAAATTTCTCCAGTTAGTGAATCAATTTCGACAATCCGATCAATTTCATCACCAAAAAATTCAATGCGGTATGCATGTTTGGAATTTCCTGCGGGAAAGATTTCAACTACATCTCCGCGCACTCTAAAACGCCCACGTTGAAAATCGATATCATTGCGATCATATTGAATATTAACCAAATCACGTAATAATACATTGCGTTCGATTTCATCGCCTTCATGTAGTGTTAAGACACTTCTAGCATATTCCTTGGGATCCCCCAAACCATAAATGCAGGAAACAGATGCTACAACAATAACGTCGTTACGTTCCATTAGTGCACTAGTAGCAGCGTGACGCAACTGATCAATTTCATCATTAATTGATGAATCCTTTTCAATATAAGTATCCGATTGCGGCACGTAAGCTTCAGGTTGATAGTAATCATAGTATGAAACAAAATACTCGACTGCATTATTCGGGAAAAAGCTTTTAAATTCACCATATAGTTGTCCAACTAAAGTTTTGTTATGTGAAATTACCAAAGTTGGTTTATTAAGCTTGGCAATAATATTTGCCATCGTAAATGTTTTACCAGTCCCAGTTGCCCCTTCGAGAATTTGTTCTTTATAACCTTTTTCAAATCCAGCAGTTAATTTATCAATTGCTTGCTGCTGATCTCCAGCTGGTTTATATTTAGATACTAATTCAAATTTTCTATTTTTCTGTCGTTTTATCATTTAAAAGACCTCTCGTAAAAAAAGTTGGACCGACTAGTCCAACTTTTCTATTAATGTCTTTAATTTTACTACATCGAACGTATTTTCGCACTTATTTTGCTTACTTTAATAAATCAGCTAAAGCTTTTTGATATTCTTCAGCTGCCTTTTTTGCAGTTTCGATGTCTTTCTTATTAACGCCAACATAAGCTTTAATTACTGGCTCAGTACCTGATGGACGTAAAGCTACCCAAGTTTCATCATCTAAGAAGTACTTTAAAACATTAGAAACAGGGAAGCCTGTTAAAGCAGTCTTTTTGCCATCGGAAATTGTTTCTTGTTCTTGGAAATCTTGGATCTTAAGAACTTTGTGACCGTTAATTTCAGTTAAATGTTCACTGCGCAATTTACTCATTAATTCGGCCATCTTCTTTTGACCACCAATTCCTGGCATTTCGATTGCTTTAGTAATTTCATATGCAACACCGTATTTACGCCAAATTTCTTGGAGTCCATCAAAAACAGTCATATTCTTAGATGCATAGTAACTTGCCACTTCAGCAAACATAAGTGCACCTTGCATTGCATCTTTATCTCTAGCAAATGGTTTAAAGAGGTAACCATAACTTTCTTCAAAGCCCATCAATAATTTAGCATCTTTTGCTTTATTCATGCGGTCCACTTCTTCACCAATATATTTAAAACCAGTCAAAACATGCTTAGTTTTAATACCAAAATCTTCTGCAATCTTAAATGGTAAAGCACTCGAAACTACTGAAGTTACAATTTCATAGTTAGAATCTAATTTGCCACTTTCCTTTAAGTGAACTAAAAGATAATAAGCCATCAAAGTTGCAATTTGATTTCCTGTCAAGACTTGGAAACTGCCATCATTCTTTCTTACGGCTGCTCCCATTCGGTCAGCATCTGGGTCAGTGGCGATAATAACATTTGCATTTACTTTATCTGCCAACTTAAATCCTGGCTCAAAAATATCACGATATTCAGGATTTGGCTTAATAGTAGTTGGAAATTCCGGATCAATAATTGATTGACTTGGAACTGGAATGACATTATCAAATCCACCTTGTCTAAATGCCCGATCATAGAGCATCTTTCCAGTACCATGAAGCGGTGTATAAATAATCTTAAGCTTGTCGGCATTTTTCTTAATCATATCAGTGTCAATGTTAACTTGCTTTAAATGATCCAAATAAGCTTCATCAACATCTTCACCGATTAATTGCAAAAGACCTTTCTTTCTAAGTTCAGGAACTGATGCTGCTTTAACTGTAAAGATATCCTTTACTTTTTGTGCATAACTAAAGAGCCGATCAGCATTTTCTGGTGCCATTTGTGCACCATCTTCACCGTATGCTTTGTAACCATTATATTGTTTAGCATTGTGAGAAGCAGTTATGTTAATTCCTGCAAAGGTCTTCAAATAACGAACAGCAAATGAAAGTTCAGGTGTTGGTCTTAAATCGTCAAATAAGTAAACATGAATTCCATGAGCACCTAGAATTCTTGCTGTATGTTCAGCGAATTCGCTTGAATGGTATCTGGAGTCAAATGAAATTACAACACCACGTTTTTTGATGTCTTCACCCTTTTCATCAATTAAACGAGCTAACCCTTCGGTAACACGTCCAACAGTGAACAAGTTAATTCTATTAGTACCTGGTTCAAGTCGACCACGCATTCCTGCAGTACCAAAATTAATATCTTGACCAAAAGCGTCTTCAATCCACTTTTCGTCTTTACCTAAAACATTTAATTGATCTTGTAAATAGTCTGGCAAATTATTGTCTGCCTGCCATTGTTCAAATCTTTCTTTTGCTAACATGTATGCCTCAATTCTTACCTAAAACTAATCTCTTAATTAATATTGTACTATTTTTTTCAAAAAAAGAGATCCACTTCTAGAAGTAAGTCCCGATTAATTTAATCATTTAAGTTTTGCAAATAATTATAAGCTTCTTGACCAGCGATACTACCATCACCAACCGCATTGGCAATTTGGCGTAAATCCTTTTGTCTTACATCACCTAGAGCTAAAATTCCAGGAACTTTGGTACTCATATGTTCATCAGTTGGAATCCAGCCTTGTTCATCTAAAATACCCAAATCTTTAAAAGGCATTGTTTGCGCTAAAACGCCAACGTAAATAAAGACACCTGCAACTGGCAATTTCTTTGTTTCACCAGTCTTTTTGTCCTTATATGTGACATTAGTAATTTTGTTACCATCACCTTCAATTGCCTCTGTTTGCGCATTCCAAATAAAATGCATTTTCTTGTTTGAAAAAGCGCGTTTTTGCAGCGTTGGCTGTGCTCTTAGTTGATCCCGGCGATGAATTACAGTGACTGACTTAGCTAGTTGAGACAAGTAAATTCCTTCCTCAATCGCGGAATCTCCACCACCAATTACAGCAACATCTTCATCTTTAAAAAATGCCGCATCACAAACAGCGCAGTAAGAAACACCGCGTCCTGAATATTCTTCTTCTCCAGGCACATTAAGTTTTTTATGGTCCGCACCCGAAGCAATGATCAAAACTGGTGCTTGATATTCAGAAGTATCTGTTTTAACTATTTTTTGTTGATCTTCGATTTTCACGCTTTGAACATCACCATATTCAAAATCAGCATCAAATTGTTTAGTTGATTGATACATTTTTTCAGCTAGTTCTGGGCCTTTAATCGAAATGAACCCCGGATAGTTATCGATTGCATCAGTATTATTTAATTGTCCACCATGTACTCCTCTATCCAATACGAGAACCTTTAAATTAGCACGCGAAGCGTACAGTGCAGCTGTCATTCCACCTGGGCCAGCTCCTACTATAATGACGTCATATTTTTTCAAAATTTGTCACCTCAATCAGTAGTGAAATATTTAGCTATAACTTGATTAATTAAATTATAGCTAAGAAACAATTTTTCTACAAAAAAAGTGTTTAAGAACTTTTTCTAAAACACTTTAATCTTATAAACGAATTTCTGCTTTAGGACTTCTACCCATCATCTTTTTAATTTCATCATCTACATCAGCATTTTCATAAAGAACATGGTAAACCGCTTCATTAATAGGCATATCAATATTCTTTTCTTCTGCTAATTCATGAACAGCTTTGACAGTAGTGGCACCTTCAACAACTTGTCCCATATTTTCAAGAACATAATCTAAAGTCTTGCCTTCACCAATTTGCTTGCCTGCACGCCAATTACGTGAGTTAACAGAAGTACAAGTAACAATTAAGTCACCAATACCTGATAATCCACTAAATGTCATTGGATTTGCGCCAAAGTAGTTAACACCTAATCTGGCAATTTCTGCAAGTCCTCTAGTCATTAAGGCAGCCTTAGCATCATCACCATACTTTTTACCAACTAAGATACCAGCGGCGATCGCAATAACATTTTTAACTGCACCACCAACTTCCACACCAACTAAGTCATCATTAGTATAGAAGCGAACATAATCATTTGAGAAAAGCTTTTGAACTCGCTTAGCATTTTCTTCATTAGTTGAAGCACATGCAATTGCAGTTAAATCCTTTTGGGCAACATTTTCAGCATGACTTGGACCAGAAATAGCAACGATGCGGTCACCATCGTTAGGATAGACTTCTTCAGTCAAAATATCCGAAATTAGCTTCTTACTACCTGGTTCAATTCCTTTAGTAGCAGTTACTAAAAGTGGCTTTGCACCCATTTTATCTAAAACTTTACGAACATTCTTAGCAACAATTCTTACTGCCTTAGTTGGTAAAACAAATAAGACAATTTCCGCACCATCTAAGGCCTCTTCCAAATTACCAGTGGCCTTTGCTGCTGGATTCAATTTCCAATTTTTCATGTAATGAGTATTAGTATGAGACGTATTAATTTCATTATTAACACTGTCAATATTTCCATAAAGAATTACATCATTACCATTATCTGCAAGCATTGATCCGAGAACTGAACCCCAAGAACCATTACCTAAAACTGCAATTTTTGTCATTTTATCACTCAATCTTTCTAACTGAATTATCCTCTAACATACGGATATTTTAAACCACTACCATAAAGATACCACTGTGGTTTTACTTTTACACGACGATAAATAAATAAAGCCAAAATAGCGATGAATAAAAATAAACTTAAAGCTTGTGATACACGTATTATACCAAAGATATATAAACTATCCGTTCTTAATCCTTCAACAAAGAATCTAACTACAGCGTACCACATTACGTAAGTCATGAAAACTTCACCTTGTTTAAAAAAGTGAGTTTTATGCCTTAAACTCAGGATTATAATCAAACCAATCAAATTAAAAAACGATTCATACAAAAAAGTTGGTTGATAATAAACACCATTAATTTTCATTTGCTGAATTATAAATTCCGGCAAATGTAGAGACTGCAAATAATGCAAGCTAGTTGCTGCACCATGCGCCTCCTGATTCATAAAGTTACCCCAGCGGCCAATAATTTGTGCTGCCATCACGCCAGGAGCAATAATATCAAGCATTAAAAATGGTGGAAGTTGTCGAGTATAGCAAAATACTAATAGTACAATTAGCCCTGCAATCAAGCCACCATAAATAGCAATTCCGCCATTCCAAATGGCGATTATTTGATCAGGATTTTGTGAATAGTATTTCCATTCAAACACAACATAATAAATTCTAGCACCAACATAACCTAAAGGTACAGCCCATAATAGCAAATCAATGAAATCATCACTGCTGATCTGCCTTTTTTTACCTTCAATAATAGCCATCCATGTTGCAACCACTATTGCAACTGCCATAATGACACCATACCATTTAACAGAGAAATTTCCTATTTGAATAGCATTTCTACTTAAAGCTAATGAGACCATTTATCTTATTTCTTATTATCCTTTTTAGAATTATCTGAAATTAAATTAGTTAAATTATTATCAAAACTTTGAGCTGCATCATAACCCATCTTCTTAGCACGAAAGTTCATTGCAGCAACTTCAATAATAATTTCAATATTACGTCCAACTTTAACTGGAATTGTAACCTGTGGAATACTAACGTTACAAATTTCACGGGTATTTTCATTAAAGCCTAAACGATCATAATTAGCATTCTTATCCCAGTTAACTAAATTAATAACTAGTTGTATTTCTGTTCGATCCTTAACAGCACCGGCACCAAATAAATTCATCACATCAATAATGCCGATTCCACGAATTTCCATCAAGTGCTTCAAAATTTTTGGAGCTTCACCCATAACCGTCTCATGATCTTTTTGATAAACATCTACTCGATCGTCAGCAATCAATCTATGACCACGATGAACTAAACCAAGAGCCGTTTCAGATTTACCAACTCCGGAAACTCCTGTGAGCAGTACACCCATCCCTTTAATTTCAACTAAAACACCGTGAATACTGGTTCTAGCTGCTAATCTTTGGCGTAAATAATCGGTTAAAATACTGGAAAGATAAGTAGTTGACTCAGAAGAACGAAGAATTGGAATTTTTGCTTTTTCTGCTGCCACTTTTAGCTCTTCTGGCACCGGTAATGAACGTGAAATCAAAAAACAAGGCGTTTCATCAGTACACATTTTAGTAAACACATGTGTTCTAATATCGTGATCAAGCCGAGCAGCGTAAGAAATTTCTGTTCTACCTAACAACTGAATTCTCTGTTTAGGATAAAAATCAAAGTAGCCTGTTAATTCAAGACCGGGGCGATAAATATCAGCGACACGAATTTTTTCATTGTCGATTAGATTCTCTCCTTGATAAACTTGCAAAATATTAATATCTCGAATTAATTTTGTTAATTTTACTGATTCAACCATTTTTAATTCCTCTTATTATCATCATCGATGTCTTTGGTAGTTACATCTCTAGCTGGCTTACGCTTCTTCGATTCTGAATTTCGATAATTACTAAAATAATCAAATCTACTGAATTCTTCTTTTTGCGTGAGATCACTATCGCCTTTTTTGGCACATAAACGATTAATAATCCATATTCCGATTGCAACAATGAATATAACCGGGATGAAGACAATCAACATGTGAAAGAACGCATAAAGTATTGCTAAAATTATTGCTGCTATTAAGACTAAGATAAAAATACTAATAAAACTCATTTTAATTTGGATTTTCCTGACTCAATTGCCATTGTAAATATGAATAAATAAATTGTTGTAATTTTCCATCCATTACTCCATTTACATCGGCAGTTTCATAACCTGTTCGCAAATCTTTAACTAAATTATATGGGTGAAATACATAAGACCGAATTTGAGAACCCCAACCTATTTCTTTTTGGTCACCTTTTAAAGCTTGCTTTTGCTTTAACTTTTTCTCTTCTTCTAGATGAAATAATTTTGCTCGCAATTCATTCATTGCCGTCTCTCGGTTCTGAAGTTGTGAACGTTGAGCTTGTGAAGTTGTTACTATGCCAGTTGGTAAGTGAGTAATTCTAACTGCACTTGAGGTCTTATTAATGTGCTGGCCACCTGCACCACTAGAACGATAAACATCGATTCTTAAATCCTTAGGATCGATATCAACTTTGATACTATCATCTATTTCAGGAATTACTTCGACTGAAGCAAAAGAAGTATGTCGCCGTTTTGCGGAATCAAATGGTGAAATCCTCACCAAACGATGGACACCATTTTCAGATTTGAGCATCCCGTAGGCATTCTTTCCGCTAATTTTAATGCTGACACTCTTAACCCCAGCTTCCTCGCCAGGTTCATAATCATTGATCTCAAACTTAAAATCACTATTATAACAATATCTTTGATACATCCGCAATAACATTTGAGCCCAATCCATTGCTTCAGTTCCACCAGCTCCAGGGTGAATTTCCATTAAAGCATTATGACTGTCATATTTTCCAGCTAAAAGTAAATCTAATTCATAATTATGAAATGCTTCTTGTAATTTAACTAGATCATTTTCGACTTCTTGTTCAAGATCAGGATCATTTTCTTCTTTTAATAATTCCAAAGCTGTCACTTCATTTTCATAAGAAGAGCGCAGATTTAAAAATGAATCTTTCTTTTCTTTTAGTCTGTTTGTTTCCGAAATCAATTTTTGAGCTTTGTCTTGGTCATTCCAGAAATTAGGCTCTGCCATTTTCTGTTCATTAATTGCGATGCTCTCGGAAATTGCATCTAAGTCAAAGAGACCCCCTAAAGTGATTTAATCTCTTTTTTAAATTATCTAGAGTACTTTGAATTTCACTTAATTCCATTTTTTCTCCCTTACAAAAAAAGGGAAAGCATGTCACTTCCCCCTTATTATTAACGACTTAAGTTTTGTCTTATTTCTGCCTTCATGAACAAACGTGTGACATCAAATTCAATATTAGAAATCATTTCTTCAAACATTCTGTAGCCAGAATCTTGATATTCAACTAATGGATTCAACTGTCCATAACCACGAAGACCAATAGATTGACGTAATTGATCCATTGCATCAATATGATCAGTCCAGCGATCATCAACAACACGTAAAATTACAACCTTTTCAAATTCCAACATTTGAGAAGGATCACCTAAAGCTTTTTCTTTTTCTTCAAAGTTCTTTTCAACAATGTCATAGAGTGTCTTCTTTAAGTCATCAACACTGATAGTCTTAAAGTCAATCTCATTCATAACTTCTTCAGAAGTCAAACTTGAAACGATAAAGTCACGAAGAGAATCTAAACGCCATTTGTTGCGATCACCTTGAGTAAACATATTAACCTGGTGATTAATTGTCCGGTGAATCATTGGTACTAACACATTCTTTAATGATTTATCAGCATCAATTACTTGCATTCTTTCGCCGTAAATGATTTCACGCTGAATACGCATAACATCATCATATTGCAAAGTTTGCTTACGCGTATCATAGTTATTACCTTCAACACGCTTTTGAGCTGATTCAACTTGGTGAGTAATTAAACGACTTTCGATAACTTTATCATCATCGTTATCAGATAAACGATCCAAGAAGTTTTTAACACGATCTCCACCGAAACGCTTCATCAAGTCATCTTCAAGTGAAAGATAAAATCTAGTATAACCTGGATCACCTTGTCGACCTGAACGACCACGAAGCTGATTATCAATACGACGTGATTCGTGCCGTTCAGTACCAATAACTGCTAAACCACCCAATTCTTTAACACCAGGCCCAAGTTTAATATCAGTACCACGACCGGCCATGTTAGTAGCAATCGTAACTGCCCCACGTTGCCCAGCATTCATAATAATTTGTGCTTCTTTAGCGTGATTCTTAGCGTTCAAAACTGCATGAGGAATGCCTGCTTCATCTAACAGATGACTCAAACGTTCTGAACTTTCAATAGCAACTGTACCAACTAAGACTGGCTGTCCCTTAGCGTGACGTTGTTTAATTTCTTCAACTACAGCATGGAATTTTGAATCTAAAGTTGGATACAGAATATCAGGCATATCTTTTCTGGCAATCGGACGGTTAGTCGGAATTGTGATAACCTGCATGTTATAAATTTCACGGAATTCTTCTTCTTCAGTCTTACCAGTACCGGTCATCCCTGATAACTTCTTGTACATTCTAAAGAAGTTCTGGTAAGTAATCGTTGCTTGCGTCTTAGATTCTTCTTGAATCTTAACGCCTTCTTTTGCTTCAATCGCTTGGTGTAGACCATCTGAATAACGACGACCCTCCATTACACGACCGGTAAAGGAGTCAACAATCATTACTTCACCATTTTGAACAACATAATCAATATCTTTAAGCATGATGTAGTTAGCACGTAAAGCTTGATCAATGTGGTGAACTAACTTTTGATTTTCAACGTCATACAAGTTCTTCAAGCCAAAGTGTTTACATGCTTTTTCAATTCCAGTTTTAGTCAAAGCAATTGTCTTTGTTGGCCAGTCAATCTTGTAATCGCCATAATCTTTATCATCGTCAGCGTCATTATCACTCTTGTCTTCGGATAAAGTTTTAACAAAACGATCAGCACGAATGTAGTCACTATTAGCTTGTTCAGCTTGACCAGAAATGATCAATGGAGTTCTAGCTTCATCAATTAAGATTGAGTCAACCTCATCGATAATTGCGAAATTCAATGGTCTTTGAACCATTTGTTCTTTATAAACAACCATGTTATCACGCAAATAGTCAAAACCTAATTCTGAGTTAGTTGAATAGGTAACGTCACAATTGTATGCTTCCCGTTTTTCATCTGGAGACATTGAATTCAAGTTTAAGCCTACTGTTAAGCCAAGCCACTTGTATAGTTGACCCATTTCTTCTTCGTCACGGCTAGACAAATATTCATTAACAGTTACAACATGAACTCCTTTTTCTTCAAGGGCATTCAAGTATACAGGCATTGTAGCCGTTAAAGTTTTACCTTCACCGGTCATCATTTCGGCAATGTTACCATAGTGAAGCGCAATCCCACCTAAAATTTGAACATGGAATGGATATAAGCCTAATACACGCTTAGCACCTTCTCGTGAAACAGCAAAAGCTTCAGGCAAAATATCGTCTAAAGTTTCACCATTTTTCAAGCGTTCACGAAATTCTGGTGTCTTAGCCTTCAATTCATCATCTGAAAGCTTACTCATTTCGTCAGCATAAGATTCTACTTTCTTAGCTATTCTTTCAAATCGTTTTAATTCTCTTTTATCTGCGTTATAAAGTTTCTTTAAAATATTTGCCATTAAATCGGTCCCTTATATGTTGAAAGTCTAAAAATACAGATTAATTTTACCATGATTGAGCGCAAATTAAAAATCAACCAGGAATAAATAAACAATAAAAAGGGCCATGCATCTACAATGCTTGGCTCTTTTATCTAAAAGTTTACAATTCGATTATAATTTTAAATTTTATTCATTTGTTTCAATCAAACCATAGCGACCGTCGTTTCTACGGTAAACAACGCTTGTGCCATTTGTTTCTGCATCTTGGAAAACAAAGAAATCATGTTCAAGCATATCCATTTGCAAAATAGCTTCTTCTGGATCCATTGGTTTTAAGCTAACACGCTTGTTACGAACAATATTAAATTCACTTGGTTTCTTTTCTTCTTCAGCTGGTTCTTCTACAAAGAAATCATGTAAGCCTTTTTCACGACTCTTTCTGTTAACACGAGTCTTGTATTTTCTAATTTGACGTTCAAGCTTTTCTGAAACGAAATCAATACTACGATACATATCGTCCGTGGTTTCTTCAGCTCTTAAAACTAAGTATGGTAATGGAATAGTTACTTCAACTTTTGCTGAGTGATCACGGTAAACCTTTAAGTTTACGTGAGCAATCACATCTTGTGATAAGTCAAAATACTTTTCTAATTTATTTAAACGTTTTTCAACATAACTTCTTAAAGCTTCTGTAACTTCAATATTTTCTCCACGAACATTGTACTTTAACATATAAGATTCTCCTTTCACCGCTTATGCGGTTTTTGTTTACATATTTATTATAGCAAAAAATGTAAGCGTTTTATATATTTTTACCGACAAATTGAAAAACTTTCAATTTGCACTTCTGGGAAAACTTCCAGTAGCTTATCGCGAGCATTATAAAGTGTTCTTCCCGTAGTATAAATATCGTCTAATAATAGAATCCGTTGATTACTAATATTATCCCTTATTCCATCAAGGTTAGCAATCAAAAAGGATTGCGGTGTTTTTAATCGCTGCTCCCGATTCTTTTGTCCTTGTGCTCGTGTACCAGACTTTTTTTCAAGCATAAAAGTTAACGGAAAAAGTGGTTGAAAAATAGCACTAATCGTATCAAATTGTCTTCGATCACGGTGTTCTGGCGATGTTGGAATTGGAACATAAAAATCATATTCAAACTTTTGGAGCTGATCTTTAATTAGTTCTTGCAAGACTTTCCTTAATTCATAATCTCCATACCGTTTGTATTGCACCATTAAATCATGAAAAGCAGAACTGTATTCATAAATTGAGCGATTCTTTAAAATTTTGCCATGATAAATTTCATCCCACATTTGACAATCAGAACAAATTTCATTTTTTGTCATTTCTTTATCGCAAATTTTACACTGAGTTTTTTTCAATAAAGGAAAGCGTTTTTTACAATGAGGACAAATTCGAGGACCTGTGATTTTCTTAAAGATAAATAAATCAAATAAATCTGGCTTTACAGCAAAGAACTGATTACATAGTAAACATTGTTTCATTGATTCATTTCCTTTATTTGTTTTACTGCCTCAGCAATTTCATTCGTGTAATGGTGATAGCAATATAAAATTAAACCATCTGGATCATCTTGAGCGCGTCCAACTCTTCCGGCTATTTGAACTAGACTAGCCGTTGAATAAATCGGATCATCTGCAGCTACAACAATTACCCAGACATGTTTGAAAGTTACACCACGTTCCAAAATGGTCGTAGTCACTAATAATTGAATTTTCTTATCCCTAAACTGTTGAACTTTTTCTATTCGCTTGAGATCTTGCGCATGAACACCAGCTATTTCTATTTTTTTCAATTCTTCAACTTGCTTTAGAAAAGATAAATAATCGTCAACTTCATCAATCCGCGGAACAAACAATAGTAGCGGATGACCTGCTTTTATCACTTTTAAAATTTCTTTAACCAGAGTTGAATTAATTTTCTTTTTTGCTAAAAATGGTCGAAAAAATAATTTTTCCTTGGGTACTGGTAACAACTCACCATGAAAACGCCGGTTTAATTTTAGTAGTTTAATCTGCTTGTTTTTCACTTTTTCAAGCAAATCCGCCGTTGGCGTAGCTGTTAAATAAATATTTACACCTGTCGGTTTGACCGCATTTTGAGCTGCAAAATGTAATTGCGCGTTATTGGCATAAGGAAAGGAATCCACTTCATCAATAACTAGTAAGTCAAAAGCTTGATAAAACTTCATCAGTTGATGAGTCGTACAAATAGTTAATTGTTCATTTTCTGGTTCTTTAAATTCTCGACCATGATACTTACCAATTTTTAAACCTGAAAAAGCTTGGCTAAATCGCGGAAATAGTTCATTAACAACATCAATTCTTGGCGTCGCAATGCAAGCTCTCATCTTCTGCCGCATACACTCACTAATCACTTGAAAAAGCATTTCGGTTTTCCCTGCACCAGTTACAGCATGCACAAGAGTGTCATTTTTTTCAGTAAAATTTTTTACTAAATTATCAGAAATTGTTTGTTGAATCTTGGTTAATTTTCCTTGCCAAGTAAGACCTCCATTTTTCAAAGCCGAGAAATTTAGATCTTTAGTTAAAACACGAATTAGTTGATCATCTTCGCATATCCTGCCTAAACCAATACAAGCACGACAATACTTTTTTCCATTAGGTAATTTGGCAGTAACAACTGATCCGCAACGATTACACTTTCCATCCTCTATAGCTGAAACTTTTAAGTGCTCGCTATTTATGCTAGAATCCAACTTATCGGACACCCATTGTCGTCCAGCTAATTGGGTTAATTCATCCATTTTATTTTCCCTCCCAACTATATATACGCAAAAAGAGGTGATTTTTTTGGCAGAAAAAGAAAATTTTTTAACAATTAAAGAAAATGGTTGTCACGAAATAATAATTAAAAAAAGTAAATTTATCACAAATATTGCTAGGACTAAAACAGTCTCTGAAGCTGATGAATTTATTAAAAATATTTCTAAAAAGTACCGCGACGCAACACACAATACTTTTGCCTATACGCTTGGCCTTAACGATGATCAAGTAAAAGCCAGTGATAACGGTGAGCCATCAGGTACAGCCGGCATTCCGGAATTAAAAGCACTACAACTTATGAAACTAAAGAATTTAACTGTAGTTGTAACCCGATATTTTGGCGGTATTAAATTAGGTGCTGGTGGCCTAATTCGGGCATACTCCAATAGTGTTACTGAAGCGGTTAAAGCAATCGGTGTAGTTAAAAGAGTTCTTCAACAAGAAATCATTTTTAATGTAAGCTATAGTAATTTTGACGAAATCAACCATTACTTACAAAAAGAGAAAATTTTTATCAAAAACATCGATTATGGTGTTGATATTAAGATCCAAGTATTTTTAGATGAAAAACAGATTGATAATTTTGAAAAAGAAATTACCAATCTGTTATCCGGTCAAGTTAATTTTTCAACTGGTGAAAAAAGATACAATGAAATACCAGTTGAAAGTACGAATTTTCATGAACAAATTTAACAAACTAAAAAAGGTGAGTAAAACTACCAACTTTTTTCAAAGTGGCATTTTACTCACTTTTTTCTTTTTTATCTTCAACTTTAAAAGTCTTGTCTGGTCGTTTTAATTGACTAGGTTTTTCATCACCCAAATGCCAAACTTCAATTTGCGGATCTTTTGTACTGCGTGAACTGATGATTTTCTGAATCAAATGCATTAACGGTTTATAATTTTCACCCAAAAGTCCAATTGACTCAACAAACAGTTCTAAGGCAAACAACAACGCAACTATCAGTGGCCAAGTTCCCCAATCTGGTGATAATAAAAATAGCAACGAAATAAATGAAAAAATTAATGAAATGGCATAAATAGTCAAAACTGTTTGCCGATGTGTCAGACCCATTTTCATTAACTGGTGATGCAAGTGATGTTTATCTGCCTGTGAAACGGGATGTTTATTTAACTTACGCCGAATCATTGCATAAACTGTATCAGTAATTGGCACACCTAGAATAATAATTGGCACTAAAAGAGAAATGAAAGTAACATTTTTTAATCCTTTTAATGATAAAACTGCAATCATGAAGCCGATGTACAATGCACCGGTATCACCTAAGAAAATCTTAGCTGGATGAAAATTATATGGTAAGAAACCCAGTAGACAAGCAGCTAGCATAAAACAAGCTATGGGAACATATAATTGATGTGTGTGTAAAAAGAAATACCCCACAATTCCCATAGTAATAAGTGAGATCATTGAAACACCATCTGCTAAGCCATCGAGGCCATCAATTAAATTGACAGCATTAGTTAAAGCCAATATCCAAAAGATAGTAATCGGTAAACTCCACCAGCCTAAATTGATTTCATGGCTGACAAATGGAAAGTTAACAACATTCATTCTTATTCCAGCTAAGAAATAAACCACTAAAGCGGCAATAAAGATCCCAAACATCTTTTGTCTCGGCTTTAATTCCAAAATGTCATCAATCATACCTGTCAAAACAATTACGCTAGAAGCGAGTAAAATTGCAAATAATTCGTGTGTAGGAAATTGTTCTCTTAACAAGATAAATGTACCAATATTGTAAGTCACGAAAATTCCCAGTCCGCCAATGGTCGGCATTGGCTTTTTATTAACTCTTCTAGCATTAGGATTGTCAACGGCTCCTAATACAAAAGCTAATCGTCTAATAAATGGCGTAATCGCAGCTTGAATGATTACTAAAAAGAATAAATCAACTATAATTTTAAACATTTTTGACTACTTTCTTTAGATACTTGTTCTAATTATACAAGGACTCATAAATAACAATCAAGCCTATATAGATATAAAAAAGTGCAGAGCATTAATACTCTGCACTTTAACCTTATCTTGCAACTGCAACAACTCGTTTTTCTCGGATAACTGTAATTTTAATATTGCCAGGATAATCAAGTTCTTTTTCAACTTGGTTTTTAATATCTCTAGCCAAAATAGTTATTCGATCATCAGAAATTTCATCAGGTTCAACCATCACGCGAACTTCACGTCCCGCTTGAATGGCATATGCCTGCTTGACTCCTTGATAACTCTTAGCAATTTGTTCAAGTTCAGTTAATCGTCTAATATAATTTTCTAAACTTTCACTTCTTGCACCTGGTCGAGCCGACGAAATCGTATCTGCAGCTACTACTAGCTCTGCAATAAACGACAACTTCGGTACATCTCCATGGTGAGCCGCAATTGCATTTACAACTATATCTGATTCATGATATTTTCTTGTCAATTCAACCCCAATTTCAACATGGGAACCTTCAATATCATGATCAATTGCTTTACCAATATCGTGTAATAATCCCGCGCGAACTGCTAGTTTTTCATCTAGACCAAGTTCTGCAGCCATAGTTCCTGCTAATTTAGCAACTTCGATTGAATGGGCTAAAACATTTTGTCCATAAGAAGTCCGATATTTAAGGCGTCCAAGCGTCTTGACTAATTCTGGGTTCATTCGGTGAATTCCCAGATCCATCAAGGCACTTTCACCTGCCTCGTAAATATCATCATTAACTTCCTTACGGGCCTTATCAACCATTTCTTCAATACGAGCTGGATGAATACGTCCATCTTTAATTAAACGTTGCATTGCTCTTTTAGCAATCTCACGTCTAATTGGATCAAAACCACTAAGTGTAACAACTTTAGGTGTGTCATCAATAATCAAATCAATTCCAGTTAGTGCTTCAAATGAACGAATATTTCGACCTTCACGTCCAATAATTCGACCCTTCATCTCTTCATTAGGAAGATCGACTACTGAAACAGTTGTCTCAGCTACCGTATCTGCTGCACTACTTTGAATTGCATCTACTAGAACTTGTTGGGCAAATCGATCAGCTTTAGCTTGAACTTCTTCATTACTATTTCTAATCAATTCTGCACGTTCTTTAACAAGTTCGTCTGACAAATTAGATAAAACAAGTTTTTTAGCTTCTTCTTTATCTAAATCAGCTACTTCATAAAGCCTTTGACGTTGTTTTTTAACCAAATCATCAGCTTCAGTCAGTCGCTTATCTAAATTAGACTTTTGCTGCTTTAATTGATCTTCTTTTTGTGAGAGGCCAGATTCTTTCTCCTCCAACAAAGATTTTTGATGATCAAGAGTGTCTTCACGCTGTCTTAAACGATTTTGCAAACGAGAAATTTCGTCACGCTTTTCGTTAAGACTTTCTTCAGTTTTTTGTCGATAATCATGAATTTCTTCTTGAGCTTCAAGAATTTTTTCTTTCTTGGTATTTTCTGCACTTTGCTTAACTGCTTCCGCGGCTTGATTTTGTGCATTAACTTCTGCTTTAGCTGCAGCTAACTGCGCTTTAGCATCAGCAAGAATGTGGTCAGCATCATTTTGCGCATTCTGGGCTTTCTTTTCCCATGAATTCTTACGAAACGCATAACCAATGCCGGATCCCACTAAAAGTGAAACAATAGCAATTACGACGGGAATCAAAATTTCATTTACCATCATTACTATCGCCTTTTTTTAGAATTATTCACACAGTTTTATGATAAAGAACTACTGTGCACATGTCAATCACAGGAAAAAAGACCTTGGACTTAAAATCCAAGGTCTAGGTTGATTTCTTCAACTTTATTTTGTTTTACTGGCTGTTTTTTTATCAGTTTCTTCTTTTGCTGATTTATTTTTATCTTCAGCTTCGCGCTTTTCTTTCACCTTTTCAGGATTTTCGCGATCTGCGATTGCCTGTTCATCAATTCCATAAGCTTGACGAACTTTTTCTTGAACATCATGGTAAACTTCAGGATGATCTTCAAGGTATTTCTTGGCATTTTCACGCCCTTGTCCAATTCGATCATCTTGGTATGAATACCACGAACCAGCTTTGTTAATAATATCTTTATCAGCTGCCATGTCAAGAAGTTCTCCACTTTGAGAAATACCTTTTCCGTACATGATATCAACTTCTGCCACTTTAAATGGTGGGGCAACTTTATTTTTAACAACCTTAATCTTAACGCGGTTACCTAAAACATCTCCAGATTGTTTGATTTGTTCTGCTCTTCTAACTTCCAAACGAATCGTAGAATAGAATTTTAATGCACGTCCACCTGGAGTTGTTTCAGGATTTCCAAACATTACACCAACTTTTTCACGAATCTGGTTAATGAAAATCGCAATGGTTTTAGTCTTAGAAATGGTACCTGAAAGTTTACGTAAAGCCTGACTCATTAAACGAGCTTGTAAACCAACGTGAGCATCCCCCATTTCACCTTCAATTTCTGCACGTGGTACCAAAGCAGCAACTGAGTCAACTACAACAATGTCAATTGCACCACTGGAAATTAAAGTATCCGCAATTTGAAGACCTTCTTCACCAGTATTTGGTTGAGACAAGATAAGTGAATCAATGTCTACTCCCAAAGCTTCTGCATAGGCTGGATCCATTGCATTTTCCGCATCAATATAAGCTGCTGTACCACCACGTTTTTGTACTTCGGCAACGGCATGTAACGCAACTGTAGTTTTACCTGAAGATTCAGGACCATAAACTTCAATAATTCTACCGCGTGGATAACCACCGACACCTAAAGCAGCATCTAAGGCAATTGAACCGGTAGGCACAGTTGAAATTTGCGTATCTGCTTTTTCACCCATGCGCATAACTGCGCCTTTACCAAAGTTCTTTTCAATTTTCTTTAACGCTGCATCCAAGGCAGCCTTTTTTTCATCTTTGGCCAAACTATTTACCTCCTATGGATATTACCCATTAATTATACTTTTTCTCCTCACTAGAATGCAAGAAAAAAGCGAACGAGCGTTCAAATATTTTGCTCTCTAATATTAAGTACGCAAAAAATCGAAAAATTTTCGAAAAAATAAAAAGTGTCTGGGAAGAAACTCGATTTTTAGCCCGGATATAAAAACACAGAAATTCATTATTTTTAGTGAATTCCTTTTTTTGTTTTTGAAATGAAAATTCGAAGGCTTTACCTTCTTGTTGGCTCCATATTTTTTCAGATTCATCGTCATGAACATGATACCGACATCCGTTTCGACTTTCTTTTTGCCTCTTAAATGCGTTCTGC
>JAHLFT010000011.1 GCA_018883635.1 Candidatus Lactobacillus pullistercoris | reverse complement strand
TTGATTCAAGTTTGCGTGGATACTTAGCTAAATGGGCTGTAACTTCTTCTGCAGTTTCGTTGGATGGTACGAGTTTTGAATTTGTTCTTGAAGATGTTAATACTTCACAACGTTTTATTATTGAAAATAATAATATTTCTAAGTTTGTTTCTACTAATGTGCATGAAATCAAGTTAGCTAAAAATCTTACTTGGAATGCTGTAAAAACGCCTATGTTGTCTATTGTTGGACGTACTAGGAGCGGTAAGACTGTTTTTAGTAAGTACTTGCTTGAAGTTATGCAAGCTCAAGGCTGGGAAATTAAGTATTATTCATGTAAGAATGATATTTATGTAAAACAGTTTGATGGAGAAGCAGAACCAATTAAGATTGTTGAATCGCTTGAACAGTGTTTAAGCGATGTAAAGAAAAGAAATTTAGAAATTAAAAAAGCAGGTAAAATTGATTATACGCAGATGGAAGGTATGAGTGATGTCGCTTTGGTAATTGATGAGATTGGCTTATTGAATGGTCAATTAGCTGTAGATTCATCTTTACGTAAACGCTGGGAAATTGTAATTACTGCTTTAGCTGGTGTAGGTGCTAGTGCGGGCTACCATATTATTGCAATGTCTCAACGAGGAACTAAGGACTTTTTCCTTCCTTCGTCTGCGTTAGTTAATGCTAAAGACGGTGTAATTGTATTAGGTTTATCTGCTGATTCTGGTGATGATCGTCGATCATTGATTCCTGGCTTTGATATTCCTCACAGGTCTTATTCAACTGGTCAAGGTTTAGCAATGATTGTTTCAAGTGATGGCTGGGGTGAACCTAGGTTCTATGAAACTCCATATTTTAAAGATTTAAAGAAAGAAGAAAAATCAAATGAATAAAGAATATGAAAAAAAAGCCTTGTTGGTAAAAGAAATTGAATCTAAGCAGTTTGAAATTAGTACTCATTACACTTTTAAGATTGCTAATGATTTGGGTATGACTGCTGAAGATCGTGAAGTAGTTAGAAGAGTACTAAATAAGTTGGACTTGTGTCCAAATCCTAGTACCTTTGATACGGTTGAAAATTTAATTCATAATTTGAACAGACGTAAACGTATTGCAAATGAATTAAAACCTATTTTTGATAAATATTAAGGCGGTGATAGTAGAAATAATAATAGAAGAAAAAAGTAAGTTAGTGTCAAGATGTTAATCGAGCTAGTGGGTGTTTTACAGCCACTGCGAGGCTTCACGTCTTGACACTTATTGCGGAAAAAGACGCTAAAGAAAAAGAGAAAGCAAATTGCTTTCTCTCCGAGCCTAGCGCGACAGCGTTTTTGAGCAATAGTTGTTATAAAAAGAAAACTTTTTTGTTCAAAAATTGAATTGTCTGGTAAGATTTAAATGTAGCAAAAAAATATTAATTTTTAAAATTTATACGAAAATTGGTATTTAGAATTTGCTATTATAAAAATGTCGAAAGACAAAAATTAAGGTATGAAAAAAGCTATATGATTCCTCCACTACCACATTTTAGAATCAATAGCTTCTAACATTTTCTTTAACTTCGGACTACATTTTACTACAAAAAATATAATATAGTCAAAAAGAATAATGATAGAAGCCTTTCTAGAATGTTGGTGAGCGTGAGCTGTAGCAATTTTCTAGAAAGGTTTTTATTTATATGATTACGCAAGATCAAATTAATAAGTTTAAGAAGTTAGAAGCACATCAGGTAAATTCTGACAAAATTTCTTTTGATGGCTTGAAAGTTGTTTATTTGGATGTACCTGCAAAAATTCATTTTCCAAAATTAAAAGATGAATCTGGAAAAGTCAAGAAAGATGAAGATGGACGTGATATGCGAAGTACTACAACTGATGGATGGTTATTTACTTTTAGTGAACTGGGGACAAGTCAGGTAGTTAAAGCTGTTTTGCCCAAGAAGTATACGCTTGAAATGAACGATTGGTACATTGTTTCTGGAAAAGGTTATCGTATGCGTAATGCAAATATGCTTTATCTTGATGAAGCTTGTCACATCAAGAATTATCAATAGTTAAAAGGGTGTTGTTGACCGGAATTTGCGAAAGCAAATTCCGGATGGCAACCCCATTAGTAATACGGGGTTGCCAAATACGGAAAAGAGGCATAGATAGTGTCTAAGAATACAGGTGTATCAACGGATTACGCTGATGTAGAAGAGCTTATAAAAAAGCAAAAAGTTAAGAGCGTGCCGCTTCATTTAAAGATTGATTGGTTAGCTTTTACGATTGATGAAAATCGCGATTCTAAAAATGGTGAAAAATTTTATTTGCTGAAAGTTTTAGGATATGAAATTAAAGATTTCGAGCTAATTTCTGGAAAAAATTTTTTTAACTCGGGTTATGGCTATAATAACTGCGTTAAAGTTTTTTACAATGATGCGACTAAGGCTATGCAAAAGGGTGCAAGTGCCGTGAATGACTACGTTTTCACTGGCGTTGGGTGTTCTAATCTTCAAGGAAATATTAATAATGATTGGGTAGGGCTATTTTCTTACTTAGTTGAATTTGGCGTAAAGTTTACAAGAATTGATATTTGTGCTGATGACTGGAATTACCCTTCTAGGATTACTTTCCCTTATATTGAAAGAAAGCTAGCTAGAAAAGAGTTTAGAAGCAGTAAAAGGCGATACAATCTGATCAAAGATGTAAATACAAGTGGGCAGCTTATAGGCGAAAGTTGTTATTGGGGCAGTCGGAGTACAACTGGAAAAAATGGCCATATTATTTGTAGAACTTATCAGAAAGCTTTGCAAATGCTGGGTAAACATGAAGAAGATGCTTTTCCAGATGAAGTTAAAAATCAGGCATTATTACATGACTTTGATGGAAATTTTAACTGGATTCGTTGGGAGTTGGAAATTACTAAGGCTAAAGCAAATTCAATAATTTATGAAATTGTTGAACTTGCTAAGACTCAACAAGATCCAATAGGATGTGCTTATTTTCGGGTATTACGGGATACTATTGATTTTATTGTTCCAACTAAAAATAAGCAGGGACAGGTTTATAAAAATAAATCGAGATGGAAAACTTCTCCTCGATGGCTAAGTTTTTTGAATGGCTTGAAGAAAATGGTCTTAGAAAATCCTGCTGCCATCTATAATCTAGAATCTGTCCATGATTGGCTACTATATTCTTGCATGCCGACTATTCAGATGTTGCAAAAGATTTATAAATCGAAAGGCTTGGATTTCTTTGAAGTGATGCGAAATACACCGCAGCGAGAGTTTTCAAAAAAGCAAAAAGTATTGATGGATAGTAGTAAAAACATTTCTGTTAATGAACTTGTTGTCTATGCAAATCGTTTTTTAGAAAGTCGTGAAGATGATGAATAAATTTACACGTTTTTATTACAGAAATCAGCAAGGCTACTATTATTATTCTATTTTGAATTATCCGGCTTTTTGGCTAGTAATTTGTTTGGCTATCTTATTTGTTTCTACAAGATTTAATAGTAGTGGCAATTTAGACTATTTTGTAAATGTCTCTTTAATTGCTACGGTTGCTTTGACTGCTTACTTAATTTGCTTGTTAGCAATTGGAGTTAAGAAACAAGGTAGTTTGATTAATTACGTTAATAGTTTATTGATTGCTGATTCTATTAGGTATGCTTTGCTAAATACAATGAATGTAAATCGTGTTAAGGATTCACCTTTTATTGAAGTACCTAATATTGAAGCTGTTTTTACAGACAATCAAATTAATTTAACTGTCGGCAAATTGGCAGGTATGCATGACTTGAATAAGATTAAAGAAGATGTTGATTCAAGTTTGCGTGGATACTTAGCTAAATGGGCTGTAACTTCTTCTGCAGTTTCGTTGGATGGTACGAGTTTTGAATTTGTTCTTGAAGATGTTAATACTTCACAACGTTTTATTATTGAAAATAAT
>JAHLFT010000010.1 GCA_018883635.1 Candidatus Lactobacillus pullistercoris | reverse complement strand
TCGCCCGTTGGTCAAATGGTTAAGACGCTACCCTCTCAAGGTGGAGTTATGAGTTCAATTCTCGTACGGGTGATTTACTGGGATATAGCCAAATTGGTAAGGCACAGGATTCTGGTTCCTGGATGTTTGGGTTCGAGCCCCAATATCCCAATTTTGAAATGAATTTAAATTAAAAACAGTGAATTACTTAATTAAATTAGTAATTCACTGTTTTATTTTAGCTTTATAAATATTACATACCAGCCTTAATAATTTTCTTTTCAGCCATTTTCTTTCTTAAAGCAAGCATTGCTGTATATGTTGAAAGAATATAAATCTTCTTAGTTGGTAATTTAGTAATTTCTTCAATCAAACTGTCATCATCTGGATTAACAATCATAGTTCCGGGTTCAAAACCGGCAACCTCAAGACGAAAGCCCATATCGTGCCAGCGCTGTCCGCCGACAATCATCTTTTTAACTTTGTCTTTGTTTAAGCCTTCAAAATCAGCATCCCAAATCCATGATGTATCAATTCCGTCAGCATGATTTGCATTTAAAAGAGTAACCAAAGAATAGTTGTCTTTTTCTGTATTTAACATGTGTAATACTTCATCTAGGCCAACTGGATTCTTAACTAAAATAAGATCAATTTCTTTATTCTTATATTTAATTAATTCTTGTCGACCAAAGATTCGTTTATTTTCTGCAAAGGCTTCAGCTACTTCTTGATCACTCAATCCGAATTCGCGAGCTACGGCGTAGGCTGCTAAAGCGTTGTAAATGTTGTATGTACCACCAATGTTGATTGAGTATTTTTTGTTACCCATTTTAAATTCAGAAGAATTGGGTGTTTGCTTAATAATTTCATTAACTGTATAAGTCAAATTAGGACGGTGATAACCACAGTTAGGACAGAAGAAGTCACCTAAGTTGGCATAAATTCGTTCATGATAGTGCAATATATGATCACACTGAGGACACAGCACACCGTCAGTATTAACGGGTGCTTTAAGATCTTGATTTTGTGCATCAGTTGCTAATTTAAAGCCAAAGTATGTTTTAGGATTAGGCAATTTTACCGATGAAAAAATGTTGGCATCACCATTGGCAATTATTTTGGCATCTGGTGCTAATTTGATTCCATTAACAATTTTTTCATAAGTGGTATAAATTTCACCATAACGATCCATTTGATCACGGAAAATATTGGTTAAAACAAATGCTTTAGGATGCAAAAGTTTGCTTACCATTTTTACATTTGCTTCATCAACTTCAAGAACTGCAATTTTTCGTTTAACATTCTTGTGTTTATGTGCTAAAAAAGCAGTAACAATTCCTTGCTGCATATTTGATCCAGAAGGATTGGTTAAAACATCACCATATTTTTTTCTTAAGGCTTCAACAATTAAAGCTGTCGTCATTGTTTTACCATTGGTTCCAGTAACAATAATTGTCTCGTAACCTTTTGCTAACGAATTCAATACATCCGGATCGAATTTCATTGCAATTTTTCCGGGGAAACTAGTTCCACCTTTGAATACATTATGTAAAAGCCAATAGGAAGTTTTTCCTGTAAATTTGGCAATTCCTGATTTAAAACTCATATAAAATTCCCTCACTTTAAAACTAATTTTTACTATAGCATATGAAAGGATTTAAAACGAGATTTTTCCTTGTCTTTGAATGCACAAAATCATTTTTTCATCTATACTATAAAACGGATATTTTTATAAAGGGGTATTGCAATGGCACAATTATTTTTCAGATATGGTGCTATGAGTAGTGGCAAGACTATTGAAATACTTAAAGTTGCTCATAATTATGAAGCACAAGGTCGTAAGATTGCGTTGATGACAAGTAGTCTAGATGATCGGGATGGTGTTGGCGTTGTTTCTTCAAGAATCGGAATTCATCGAAAAGCAGTACCAGTAACTTCTGAGATGAATTTATTTGATTATGTTAAGGAAAAAAGTCAAAAAGATTATGCAGCAGGGGATGGCACCATTGCTTGTGTGTTAATCGATGAAGCACAATTTTTAGAAAAGCATCATGTATTGGAATGTGCGAAAATTGTTGATAAATTACACATACCAGTTATGACCTTCGGCCTAAAAAATGATTTTCAAAATCATTTGTTTGAAGGCAGTAAAAATTTATTAATATATGCTGATAAAATTGATGAAATGAAGACGATTTGTCATTATTGTGGACATAAGGCAACCATGAATTTACGTTTTGCAAATCAAAAGCCTGTTTATGAAGGTGAACAGGTGCAAATTGGCGGAGACGAAAGTTATTATCCGGTTTGTCGTTTTCATTATTTTCATCCAGGAGTAGACAGATAAAGAGGAGACGAGTTTATGGATAAAGTTATGGCACAGCTTGAAGGATTAGTTGCACATTATGAAGAATTACAAGAAATGATGGCTGATCCGGAAGTAATTAACGATACTAAGCGTTATATGGAAGTATCAAAAGAAGAAGCTGATTTACGTGAAGTAGTTCAAAAATATAAAAAATATCGTGCAGACCAAAAGGAAATCGCTGATAATAAGGAAATTATTTCTAATGAAAGTGATTCTGATTTGGTTGAAATGGCTAAGGAAGAAAACAGTGAACTTGAAGCTGAAATTCCTAAGTTAGAGGAAGAAATAAAAATTTTGATGCTTCCTAAAGATCCTAATGATGATAAAGATATCATTATGGAAATCCGTGGTGCAGCGGGCGGAGATGAGGCATCATTATTTGCTGGTGACCTTCTTAGAATGTATGAAAAATATGCAGAAAGCCAAGGTTGGAAAGTTTCAATGGTTGATTCTGAACCGACTGAAGTTGGAGGCTACAAGAGAGTTGCGATTATGATTACCGGTGATAAAGTATATTCTAAATTAAAATATGAGAATGGTGCCCACCGTGTTCAAAGAATCCCAGTAACTGAATCACAGGGCCGTGTTCATACTTCAACTGCAACTGTTGCCGTTATGCCAGAATATGAACAAGTTGATATCGATATTGATCCTAAAGATATTCGTGTTGATGTTTATCGTTCGTCTGGTGCCGGTGGTCAGCACATTAACAAGACTTCTAGTGCCGTTCGGATGACACACCTTCCTACAGGAATTGTTGTTGCAATGCAGGATCAACGTAGTCAGCAACAAAACCGTGAAAAAGCGATGCAAATTTTGAAATCACGTGTTTATGATTATTATGAAAGTCAAAACCGTGATAAATATGATGCTAAGCGTAAGAATGCGGTTGGTACAGGAGATCGTTCAGAAAGAATTAGAACATATAATTATCCGCAAAATAGAGTCACTGATCACCGGATCGGTTTAACTATTAATAAACTGGATCGCGTTATGAACGGTGAACTAGGTGAAATTATTGATGCTTTAATTCTTTATAACCAAACTAAGCAATTAGAGGAGTTGGCAGAACAAAATGCATAAAACAATAAAAGATATCCGTATAATGGCCGGTGAAATAGCGGAAAATATTAGACCTGAGGATATTGACTATGTTTTAGCTGAAAGACTCAATTTAACGCCAAGTGAATTTGAATTAAAACGGGATATGCTTTTAGATGATGAGCAGGTTAAACAGACTAAAAAAGATATAAAGAAATTAGCGAAAGGTGATTCTCCGCAATATATTCTAGGTTATGCTTGGTTTTTAGGTTATAAAATCATGGTGCAAAAGGGAGTTCTTATTCCGCGATTTGAAACTGAAGAACTAGTTGAGTGGACTTTAAACAATTTAAAGGATAATGATTCAGTTTTGGATCTTGGAACAGGTTCAGGTTGCATTACGGTTGCTTTATCCCAAGAAGCAAAGAAAAAGGGCTTGTCTAATCTTAAATGGACAATTTCAGATGTTTCGGATGCTGCTTTAAGAATTGCAGAAGAAAATTTATTAACTTACCAAATTGATGCGTTAGTCAGAAAGGCAAACGTTTTAATTGGCTTAGGAAAATTTGATAAAATCATCTCTAATCCGCCATATATTAAAAACTCAGAAACGAATGTCATGGATCGCAGTGTTCTTAAAAATGAACCTAGTCTAGCTTTGTTTGCTGGGGAAGATGGACTTGATTTTTATCGGAAATTCGCAAAAGAAGTTCGTGATCATTTAAATGCACACGGCGAATTTTTTATGGAATTTGGTTTCAGTGAAGAAAATGAGTTACGTGAATTGTTAAATAAAGAATTACCAGATTTTGATATTGAATTTAAAAAAGATATGGCTGGTAAGCCGAGAATGGTTCACGGAAGGTGGCAAAAATAATGGAAACGAAAATTTTTTCTAAAGATGAAATTGATGATGCAGTTAATTTATTAGCCAAAGGTGAACTGGTTGCCTTTCCAACTGAGACAGTTTATGGCTTGGGTGCAATTGCTACAAAAGAGAAATCGGTTAAAGCTGTTTATGCAGCAAAAGGTCGTCCAAGCGATAATCCATTAATTGTAACTGTTTCAGATATCAATATGGTTAAAAAATATGCTAAAGAGATTCCAGAACGTGCTAAAAAATTAGTCAAGCATTTTTGGCCAGGCCCACTTACTATTTTGTTATTCGTTAAGCCAGGCGCTTTACCTGATGCTGTGACTGGCGGTTTAGACACCGTAGCTTTTCGCTGTCCTGATGACCAATTGACCCATGATTTAATTGCAAAATTGGGTTATCCAATTGTTGGTCCATCAGCTAACACTTCAACCAAACCTAGCCCAACAACTGCACAGCATGTTTATCATGACCTTAAAGGAAAAATTGCTGGGATTATCGATGGCGGCGCCACAAGAGTAGGACTAGAATCAACAATTATTGATTTATCAGTTAAAACACCAATAGTCTTAAGACCAGGAGAAATCACCCCAGAAGAACTCTCTGACGTGCTAGGAGAGAAAGTTTTAATTAATACGGGTAAAGTATCTGACAAAGAAGTTCCAAAAGCTCCAGGGATGAAATATCGCCACTATGCGCCTAGTGCTCCTGTAGTTGTCGTCGATGATAAAAATGATTTTAGTAGGATTAAATTTAGTAATGATGTAGGTGTGATGGCCACAAAAGAAATTTTGGCAAAAATACCATTGCCTGACGAAAATAAATTTAATTTAGGTGAGAATTTAATAGAGGCAGACCACAATCTATTTGGCGGTCTTCGCTATTTTGATGACAAAAAAGACATCAAACAAATTTTTGTTGAAGGTTTTGATGAAGGCGAAGCTAGTCTTGCTTATATGAACAGAT
This sequence comes from Candidatus Lactobacillus pullistercoris, assembly GCA_018883635.1. Lineage (GTDB taxonomy): Bacteria > Bacillota > Bacilli > Lactobacillales > Lactobacillaceae > Lactobacillus > Lactobacillus pullistercoris. The sequence continues at coordinate 28,629 of JAHLFT010000010.1, read as the reverse complement.
TAAATAAAGCAGCTGGCGGACATCATTTTAATAAATAATACTAAGCAAAGGGTTTAAACCCTTTGCTTTTTTGATAAAATAATGATGAAGTATTTTATTAAAAATAGGAGGCAGTAACATTATGGGTAAGTTGATCGTTTTGGATCATCCTTTGATTCAACACAAATTGACAATTATTCGTCGTAAGGAAACTGGTTCTAATGAATTTCGCAGAGTAGTTGGCGAAATTGCTGGACTGATGACTTATGAGATTACACGTGATTTACCATTAAAGGACGTAGAAATTGAAACGCCGATTGGTAAAACAACGCAAAAGGAAATTGCAGGTAAGAAGTTAACGATTGTTCCAATTTTACGTGCCGGAATGGGGATGCTTAACGGTGTCCTTGAGATGGTTCCAACTGCAAAAGTTGGTGTAATTGGAATGTATCGTGATGAAGAAACTTTGAAGCCACACGAATATTTCTGTAAAATGCCAAAAGATGTGGCAGAACGTGAATGTTTAATTGTAGACCCAATGCTTGCAACTGGTGGTTCTGCAATTGATGCTATCGGTGCACTTAAGAAACGTGGTGTAAAAGATATTAAGTTGGCTGTTTTGGTAGCTGCACCGGAAGGTGTTAAAGCAATCCAAGAAGCTCATCCAGATGTTGATATCTATACCGCTGCAGAAGACGATAAACTATTAGATAATGGTTATATTTTCCCTGGTTTAGGTGATGCCGGTGACCGTATTTTCGGAACTAAATAGTCTGAAAAAATGACATAAAGCGCCTTCACATTTTCACAAATTTTGATTTTGGTGTTAATATGATAGACGTGTTCGAGTTTATTCAGCACAAAAGAAGGGAGGTCACGAAGTAATGGAGAAATCGTTTGTCTTTGAGTTTTTGGGCTTAAAATTTGATCTCGTTGGGATCATCGGCTCAACGCTAATGGCACTCGCAGTTCTATTTCTCTGCATTTGGCTTTCAAGAAAAGTTGAAATGAAACCTAATAAAAAGCAAAATGTGATGGAATATCTTTTAGATTTTACTAATGGGATCGTCAAAGATAACATTAGTGATCCAGATGCACAAAAGCACTTATCTTTATATGCTTTTGTATTGTTCCTATTCATTTGGTTTATGAACCAATTAGGTATGTTCTTGGAAGTTAAAGTTGGTGACTATATGGTTATTAAGTCACCTACTGCAGATCCGGTAGCGACAATGTCGTTTGCAATGATGACCTTGCTCTTATCGTTTACGTTCGGCGTACAAAAGTTTGGTGTTGGTGGATACTTAAAGAACTATGCTGCACCAGTTGGTTTTTTATTTCCAATCAATATAATTGAGGAATTTACTAATTTCATGACTTTATCATTACGTTTGTACGGAAACATTTATGCTGGAGAAGTGCTATTAACATTACTTGGTAATCGTTTAGCTACAAGTTACGGATTACCGACATTGATTTTAGCAGCTCCCCTAGCTATGATTTGGCAAGGTTTCTCTGTCTTCATTGGCTCTATCCAGGCATATGTTTTTGTAACTCTTTCGATGGTATATATTGGTAAAAAGGTTACAAAAGAATAATTTTATGGAGGTTTATTTATGTCACAAGCATTTAAATATCTTGCTGCAGCTATAGCAGCTGGTTTAGCAGCATTAGCCGCATCTTGGGGTAATGGTAAGGTTATTTCAAAGACAATTGAGTGTATGGCTCGTCAACCTGAAAGTGCCGGTAGTTTAAGAACAACTATGTTTATTGGTGTTGGTTTAATCGAAGCTGTTCCTATTTTGGCAATCGTTATTGCCTTCTTGATCCTCTTCGTTTAATTTTCATAATATTTGGATAGAAGAAGATAGAGAGAAGGGCAGTAAATGAGTGTAGAAACATTATTTGCAGCCTCACATATCTATATAGGTAATGCTATATGGTATCTTGTTATTTTTGCCATCTTAATGCTTTTAGTTAAGCATTACGCTTGGGGCCCTGTCTCTGAGATGATGGAAAAACGGCGGCAAAAAGTTATTGATGATTTGGATTCAGCTGCTAGTGATCGTAAAAAGGCCGAAGTTTTGGCCAATGAACGTGAAGCTGCTTTAAAGAATTCAAGACAAGAAGCAACTAAGATTCTCTCTGACGCAAAGAGTAATGCGCAAAAAGAAAGCGATAAAATCGTAGCGGAAGCTAATGATAACGCTGCATCTATTCGTAAAAAGGCTGATGCCGATGCTAAACAAGCTAAGACTGATGCTTTGAATGATGCTCGCGGTCAAGTTGCAGACATTTCAGTTGCAATTGCTGAAAAAGTAATTGCTAAGAACTTATCTGCTGAGGACCAAAAAGATTTAGTCGACCAATTTATTAAGGGGCTGAATGATTAATGGCTTTAAGTAGAGAGGAAGTAGCTGCACGCTACGGAGCTGCGATGTTCGGTTATGCAAAGGACATGAAGGTTTTAGACTCTGTTCAAGAAGAGTTACAGGCTCTTAAAGAGGCTGTTAATGAAAACCCAACTATTATAAGGGTTCTATCTAATCCAATTTTAAATTCTATTGAAAAGAAAAAAATCTTATCAGAAATCGAAAAAGATTTTAGTAATGAAGTTCAATCTTTTTTGAATTTATTACTGGATTACGATCGTTTTAGTGATTTGGTAGAAATTATTGATTGTTATAGCGACCTTTATGATCAAGAAAAGTCTATTGCAGCAGGTGTTGCAACTACAGCAGTAAAATTAGATGAAGATCAGCTTAAGCGTTTAGGTGATAGTTATGCAAGTAAGTATCATTTGAAATCTTTGCGTTTAAAGAATCAAGTTGATCCAAGTATAATAGGCGGCGTGATTTTACAAGTTAAAGATCGCGTGATCGATGGTTCAGTGAAAAATAAACTGAAAAAGATCCGTGCGCAATTAGTTGAAGATAATTAAAAGAGGTGAAACCATTGAGCATTAAAGCGGAAGAAATTAGCTCTTTGATCAAGCAACAACTTGAACACTACGATGATAAAATCGATGTCAACGAGGTTGGCGTTGTTACATACGTAGGTGATGGTATCGCCCGGGCTCACGGACTTGACAATGTTTTGTCTAATGAGTTATTGGAATTTGAAAATGGCTCTTACGGTATCGCTCAAAACCTTGAATCAAATGATGTTGGTATCATTATTTTAGGTAGTTTTGATGATATTCGTGAAGGTGACCGTGTCAAAAGAACTGGTCAAATTATGCGAGTTCCAGTTGGGGACGCACTTATAGGAAGAGTTGTAAATCCTTTAGGACAACCAGTTGATGGTTTAGGTGAAATTAAAGCGGATAAAACCCGTCCAATTGAATCTCAAGCTCCAGGTGTTATGGATCGACAATCTGTTGACCAACCACTTCAAACTGGTATTAAAGCGATCGATGCTTTAGTTCCAATTGGTCGTGGTCAGCGTGAATTGATTATCGGTGACCGTAAGACCGGTAAAACTAGTTTAGCGATCGATACTATTTTGAATCAAAAGGGACAAGACGTAGTTTGTATTTACGTTTCAGTTGGTCAAAAAGAGTCAACCGTTAGAACTCAAGTAGAAACTTTAAAGCGCTTCGGAGCAATGGATTACACTATTGTTGTTGAAGCGGGTCCATCAGAACCAGCACCAATGTTATATATCGCACCATATGCTGGTACCGCAATGGGTGAAGAATTTATGTACAATGGTAAGGACGTATTAATCGTCTTTGATGACCTATCCAAACAGGCCGTTGCTTACCGTGAACTTTCTTTGTTACTTCGTCGTCCGCCTGGTCGTGAAGCTTACCCAGGTGACGTATTCTACTTGCACTCACGTCTTCTTGAAAGAAGTGCAAAGTTGAGTGACAAACTTGGTGGAGGTTCAATGACTGCTTTGCCATTCATTCAAACTGAGGCCGGAGATATTTCTGCATATATTCCTACTAACGTAATTTCAATTACTGATGGACAGATCTTCTTACAAAGTGATTTGTTCTTCGCAGGAACTCGTCCAGCTATTGATGCCGGTAATTCAGTATCTCGTGTTGGTGGTAATGCGCAGATTAAGGCAATGAAGAAAGTTGCTGGTACCTTACGTACTGACCTTGCAGCTTATCGTGAACTTGAAAGTTTTGCTCAATTCGGTAGTGATTTAGATCAAGCAACTCAAGCAAAGTTGAATCGTGGACGTAGAACTGTTGAAGTTTTGAAACAACCACTTCACGATCCTATTCCAGTTGAAAAGCAAGTTCTGATCTTGTATGCATTGACTCATGGCTACTTAGATTCAATTCCAGTTGAAGATATTGCACGCTATGAAAGTGAAATTTACGATAACTTTGATAGTAGTCATGCAGACTTGTTGAAGCATATTCGTGAAACTGGCGAATTACCAGATGAAAAGAAGTTGCAAGCAGCAATTGAGGAATTTAACGATAGCTTTTCACCAAGTAAGAATTAGGAGGTAAATTATGCCTGCATCTTTACTTGAGTTGAAGAAAAAGATCGCATCTGTTAAACAAACTGGTAAGATTACTGAAGCTATGAGAATGGTTTCAGCATCCAAATTAAGTCAAACTGAAAAACGTGATAAAGGTTATACCGTTTATAACGATCACGTTAGAAAGACATTGTCTCATTTAATTAGTTCACAAATAGTTGAACATTTACAAAATGAGAATGCAACTGTTGATGATCGAAATATTTCTAAAATTGATTATTCTAATGTATTCAGTTTAGGAGTAGCTTCAGATCTAATTCAAGAACGTAAAAATATTCACTCTACTGGTTATTTAGTCATAACTGGAGATCGTGGACTTGTAGGTTCATACAACAGTCAAGTTATTAAAAATATGATGAGTCTTTTTGAAGATGCCAAAGCTGATCATAAAGATGTTAAAGTTTTGGCTATCGGATCTGTTGGAGCACAATTTTTTAAGAAAAACGGTGTGAACGTAGTATACGAAAATGCTGGTATTTCCGATGTTCCAACCTTTGAAGAAGTCTTACCGATTGTTTCTACTGCAATTAAAATGTATTTGAATGGCGTCTATGATGAACTTAACGTTTGTTATACTCACCATGTAAATTCCTTATCATCAGCATTTCGTGTAGAAAAAATGCTTCCAATTGTTGATCTTGACATTGGTGTTAAGGAAGCAGAAGCACATCAAGAATTAGAGTACGATATCAAACCTGACATTAACACTGTCTTAACCACTCTTTTGCCACAGTATGCTCGTTCAACTATTTTTGGTTCCATTTTGGATGCTAAGACAGCTGAACACGCAAGTTCAATGACAGCTATGCAGAGTGCAACGGATAATGCTAATGATTTGGTTGATAATTTAACAACGAAATTGAACCGTGCAAGACAGGCACAAATTACCACTGAAATTACTGAAATTATTAGTGGTGCAAATGCCTTAGAGTAAGAAAGAAAAGGAGGTAGATGATTTGAGTGTAGGTGAAATTGTTCAAGTAATCGGCCCTGTTGTCGATGTTAAATTCCCACTTGATAAAGAACTACCTGATATAAATAATGCTCTTCGTGTAATCAAGTCTGAAAAAGATTCCATTATCTTGGAAGTTACACTTGAGCTTGGAGATGGTGTATTAAGAACCATTTCTATGGAATCTACCGATGGTCTTCGACGCGGTATGAAGGTCGAGGACACTGGTGGTCCAATTTCCGTTCCGGTTGGTAAAGATACTTTAGGACGTGTATTTAACGTTTTAGGTCAACCAATTGATAATGGTCCTGAATTTCCTAAAGATCATCCACGTGAAGGAATTCATAAAGAAGCACCTAAGTATGATGAATTGACAACTAGTCGTCAAATTCTTGAAACAGGAATCAAAGTTATTGATTTGCTTGAGCCATATGTTCGTGGTGGTAAAGTTGGTTTGTTTGGTGGTGCCGGTGTTGGTAAGACCACTATCATTCAGGAATTAATTCACAACATTGCCCAAGAACACGGTGGTATTTCCGTATTTACAGGTGTTGGAGAAAGAACACGTGAAGGTAATGACCTTTACTTCGAAATGAAGGCTTCAGGTGTTTTAAGTAAAACTGCAATGGTATTCGGACAGATGAATGAGCCGCCTGGTGCCAGAATGCGTGTGGCATTAACTGGTTTGACTCTTGCTGAATACTTTAGAGATGTTGAAGGTCAAGATGTGTTACTCTTCATCGACAATATCTTTAGATTTACTCAGGCTGGTTCAGAAGTTTCTGCCTTGCTTGGCCGTATGCCAAGTGCCGTAGGTTACCAGCCAACTTTAGCAACTGAAATGGGTCAATTGCAAGAAAGAATTACTTCTACTAATAAGGGCTCTATTACTTCTATTCAAGCTGTTTATGTTCCAGCCGATGACTATACTGACCCAGCTCCAGCTACTACTTTTGCCCACCCAGACGCTACTACTAACTTGGAACGTAGTTTGGTTGAACAAGGTATTTATCCAGCTGTTGACCCACTTGAATCTTCATCAAGTGCTTTGGATCCAGAAGTTGTTGGTAAGGAACACTATGAAGTTGCAACTCGTGTTCAACACGTGCTTCAACGTTACCATGAATTGCAAGATATTATTTCTGTTTTAGGTATGGATGAATTATCTGATGAAGAAAAATTGATCGTTGCTCGTGCACGTAAAGTACAATTCTTCTTATCACAAAACTTCTTCGTAGCTGAACAGTTTACTGGTGTTCCAGGTTCTTATGTTCCTATTAAGGAAACAATTAAAGGCTTTAAGTTAATTTTGGATGGACATTTAGATGATCTTCCAGAAGATGCTTTCCGTGGTGTCGGCCCAATTGAAGATGTCTTGAAGAAGGCAGAAAAGATGGGTGTAACACCAAGCGATTCAGAAGCAAAAGCATTGCTAGAAAAGTAGGGTGATGTCAAATGGCAGATCCAGAAAAACTTTTTAGAGTAGATGTTGTAACTCCCGATGGACTTATTTATTCACATCGCAGTAGTATTATTGATATGCGAGCAATCGATGGTCAAAGATCGATCATGTACAATCACACTCCATTACTAACGCCACTTGCAATTGGTGATGTTACAGTAAGAAGAAGTCGTGAAATGTCTAATCGTGTTGATCACATTGCTGTTAATGGTGGTTACATGGAATTTTCCAATAATGTAGCAACCATTATTGCAGATAGTGCTGAACGAGCTCGAAATATTAATGTTTCTCGTGCAGAAGCCGCAAAAGAGCGTGCAGAGAAGAAAATTAAAGAAGCTCGTGAAAAGCATGATGAACAATCCTTCCAAAGAGCTCAAATTGCTTTGAAGCGTGCTGTAAACAGAATTAGTGTTTACAATACAAGGAAATAAGGATATAAAAAACGGATGCTTTATTTGCGTCCGTTTTTTTGTAGGAGGGATAAATAGATGTTTCAGTTAGGCGTACATGCAGTAATTAGTATTATAATTTATTTGATTTTTATTGGACTATCCTTTGAAGTGGTTAAAGCTTTGAGAATTGAAAAGTTTACTCGCAAGGGCAGGATATTCGAAACAAAAATTTTATTTATTTTTATTGCTATTGGTTTGGGTTATTTAGTAGCAAGTTTTATTATTAATTTTATTGATGTTTCTTTACAATTGAGCAATTTCTTTTAAGGAATACTTAAAACATCGACTTTAAAGAAAACAAACAATTATTTATGGTAAAATGTTACATGAATAATTAGGGAGGATAATCGTGGCAAGAGATATTGGTATCGATCTAGGGACTGCGAATGTACTTATTAACGTCTCTGGAAAAGGAATAGTATTAAATGAACCATCAGTTGTAGCAGTTAATACTTCGACAAATAAAGTAGTGGCTGTAGGTACAGAAGCTTATAAAATGGTAGGACGGACACCTGGCAATATTAGAGTTATTCGGCCGTTGAAAAATGGTGTGATTGCCGATTTCGACATTACAGAAGAAATGTTGTCTTACTTTATTGAAAAATTGAATGTTAAAGGCTTTATGTCAAAGCCAAACATTTTAATTTGTGCTCCAACTGGTGTAACTTCAATTGAACAAAAGGCAATTATTCAAGCAGCAGAAAAATCAGGCGGAGGTAAGGTCTACCTTGATTTTGAACCAAAAGTTGCTGCTGTCGGCGCAGGTTTGGATATTTTTAAACCGCAAGGTAATATGGTAATTGATATTGGTGGGGGTACCACCGATATTGCCGTTTTATCAATGGGTGAAATTGTAACTTCACAATCCTTACGCTATGCTGGTGACAGCATGAATCAAGCTGTTGTTTCTTATATTAAAAATAAGCATAATTTGTTAATCGGTTCAAGAACAGCTGAAGATATCAAAATTGAGATTGGAAGTGCATTTGAACCAGACGCTGACCAAACTATTACTGTTCGTGGGCGTGATGTAGTCGATGGTTTACCAAAGCAAACTACAGTTAATGCTCCAGAAATTCAAGAAGCTTTGCATGATGGCTTGATGTCAATTGTAGCTTCTACCAAGGAAGTTTTGGAGACGACGCCACCAGAATTATCTGCGGATATAATTGATCGTGGTATTATGCTTACTGGTGGTGGTGCTTTATTAAAGAACATTGACAAGCTGATCTCATATCATTTGCAAGTTCCAGTATTAACTGCGGATCATCCGTTAGAGGCTGTTGCGCTTGGAACAGGAACTTTACTTAAGAATATTGAAAAGCATCAACGTTATTAATGAGGTTATCTTTTGAAGAAGTTTCTAATACTTTTGGTAAAGTTTTATCAAAAATTTATTTCGCCAGCTTTACCACCAAGTTGTCGTTATTATCCAACTTGTTCAAATTATATGATTGATGCTTTAAAGAAACATGGCCCGGTTTTAGGGCTAATTATGGGTATTTCTCGAATTTTTCGTTGTAATCCATTTATTCGAGGAGGAGTGGATCCTGTGCCAGAAAAATTTACTATTTTTCGGAATGCGCATCCTGAAAAATATGAGGATCCAATAATTGCGAGAAAGTTTCATCCAAATAAAAAATAGGAGAAATTATGTCTAAAAAAACACAAAATATTGATGTTGAAGTTAATGAACTTAAAGGAAAAGGTGTTCCAACCTGGGAAGTTGTAATTCCTAATAAAAAGTCAATTGGTTTAATTGAAAAAATCGAAGGACGTTATCGAGCAACAACTTCTAAAAATAGTTACGTACTTTTTGCTAAAAGTTTGGAAAGTAGTATTAATGATTTACTTTCTTACTTCACATTACATGAAAAATAAAAATTAAGTAGTGATATTTTAATGGTAAAAGTAGAAAATAAAACTAGTTTAATTGACCGTATTGCTTGGAATATTGTGGTTCCTGTAGTTTTATTAGCTTTGATCGGTTTATATGCAATATATATTGCAGCAACCAATGATGTTAATCATATGGGATCACCGCTAAAAGCTGTTTTAATGCAAGTGGTTTGGTATTTGGTTTCAATTGGAATAGTTGTTTTTGTCATGCAATTCGATGCGGAGCAATTATTTAAAGTCGCGCCTTATGTTTTTGGTCTAGGCATCTTCTTATTAATTGCAGTTTTATTCTTGTATGATCGAAGTACGTTTGTTGATACAGGGGCAAAAAGTTGGTTTAAGTTAGGGCCATTAACATTTCAACCGTCAGAAATTATGAAACCAGCTTACATTTTAATGATGGCTCGAGTAACTCATGAGCATAACCAAAAATTTGATCATACGCTGCATAATGATTGGGTATTAATAGGCAAATTAGCATTGTGGTCATTACCTATAGCTATTCTGTTAAAACTACAAAACGACTTCGGAACCATGCTTGTATTTATTGCCATTCTTGGTGGAGTAATTTTAGTTTCAGGAATTACTTGGAAAATCATTATTCCTGCCTATGGTGCTGTTGCAATTTTAGCGACAGTAGTTATTGTTATGGTAACCACACCTTTTGGTCGACAAATATTGAGTCATTTCTTTAAGGCTTATCAGTTTGCTCGAATTGATTCATGGTTGACGCCATCAACAGGTACTTCTAATAGTGCTTATCAATTATGGCAAAGTATGCAGGCGATTGGATCTGGACAGATCTTTGGTAATGGTTTTGGTAAAATTAGCGTTTATGTTCCAGTTCGTGGATCAGATATGGTTTATTCAGTAATCGGTGAAACATTCGGCTTTGTCGGTAGCGTTGCCGTGATTTTGATATATCTTTATCTAATCATTCAAATGGTAAAAATTACATTTGATACAGGAAATGCATTTTATTCATATATTTCAACTGGTGTAATTATGATGATCTTATTCCACGTTTTTGAAAATATTGGTATGAGTATCGATCTATTACCATTAACTGGTATTCCATTGCCATTCATTTCTCAAGGTGGTTCGGCTTTAATTGGAAATATGGCCGGAATTGGGATGATTTTGTCAATGAAATTTCATAATAAAGATTATATGTTCAGTACTGCTGGCGATTTCTAAAATAAAAAGGATTTGGAAAAATGATATGAACCTCGAAATTCTTGTCCGAATTTCGGGGTTCATATCAAAATTACTTCCAAATCCTTTTTGTTTTTCTCGAGATACTTTTTTAAGTATAAGTTTTATTCATCCATTAAAGCATCATTTATCTCTTTAGCACGGCAAACTAAAATATCACAATTTGCAGTTCTAGTTACGTATTCAGTTACACTACCAATTAATAATCTTTCAACCGCGTTTAATCCGGTTGCTCCGACAACAATTAAATCAATATTGTGTTTCTTAGGGAAATCATGCGCGATGATTGTCTTTGGTGAGCCAAATTCAATAGAATATTCAACATTTGTAATACCGGCTTTTTTAGCTCTTGCGGTATATTCTTCCATCCGCTTTTTGGCATCGGTTGAAACTTGTTCAACCATTGCTGAATCAAAGCTTGAGACATTTTGAAAAGATCTTGTATCAATTACATGCAAAATGTGTAATTGCGCGTGGTTACGCTTTGCAATAGCTGCAGCTTTGCTAAAAGCTAAATCTGATTCCTTTGAACCATCGACTGAAACTTGAATGTTTTCATATTGTGTAAGCATTATTAAGCACCTCTTCCTTACCTATATTTTACCAAAAGTTTTTCTAATATATTAATTCTTTTGATTAAAAAATATGCTAAAAATGATAAGCGTTAAAGAGGCAAGGGCTAAGGTTATTAAGTTAAGATATTTATTACCCAAAAACAAAATAAAGACTCCTATCACGCTTTCTATCAAAAGTGCAATTGACGTATAAGATAAAGTTTTTGACAATTTTTGATCACTTCCAGCATCAAAGGTAAGGAAGATACCATTTCGTTGATGCCACATATATAGTGCTGTTAATAATAAAAGAACAATAAAAGCGCCTACAGCTAGTTTAATAACCATTTTTACTCCTCAATACATAAAAAAGGGCGGTTACATAACCGTCCTCTTAGTTTTCTAAGAAAATCTGAGTTGACTGAACATAGCATAATGACGCTTGTTGAACCCGCAATGTTCAATTTTTGAGCTAGTATCGCAGCGAATATGGATCCTGGGCAGAGCCAGTATTCCGATTCGGTAGTTATTTACTAACTCCCACGTCTTATAGTTTGATCGGTCAACTTTATACATTTAAGCTTGTCGATCAACTCAGATCAATTATTATACTACGAGAGATTTTATTTAAAGTCAAGAAAAAGCAATAGCCAGATTGAATCCTTAATTTCTACCGTTTAAATTATCTCGTTGAAGCTTTTTTAAATTAGTATAATTAGTTTTAAAACCACGCTCGATTTTTGAATTGCCTTTTGGCTTAAAATAATTAGCGTTCATCAACTGATCTGGAAGATATTGCTGGGCAACCCAATCATTGGGAAAATCGTGAGGATAGATATAATTATTTCCGTGATTCAACTTTTTTGCACCTTTATAATGTGCATCCTTTAAATTATTAGGAACAGGAGAAAATGGATTATTTCGAACATCACTGAGTGCTTCATCAATTGCGGAAATTGCACTGTTACTTTTAGGTGAAAGAGCAAGTTCAATCACGGCGTTTGCTAACGGAATACGGGCTTCAGGAAAGCCAATTTTTTGTGCAGCATTGATTGCAATTACGGCACGCTGACAAGCTGCAGGATTAGCTAGGCCAATATCTTCATAAGCAATAACAGTTAACCGTCGACAAATTGAAATTAGGTCGCCTGATTCAATTAAACAGGCAAGATAATGAAGGGCCGCATCAGTGTCTGATCCACGAATCGATTTTTGAAAAGCTGAAATTAAGTCATAATGGCCATCTGCTTTAGCATCAAAGGCATGATTTTTCATTTGAATTGAATTAGTCATTTCAGCTTCGGAAATAAGAATGTGATCAGCCTTTTCATTTTCATCTTCAAGTTCCTGCTTAGTTGATAAGACAGCAAGCTCTAACGCATTTAAGGTTGATCTGAGATCCCCATTACCTTTATCAATTAATAATTTTTTGGCCTCATCAGTTAATTCAACATTATAATTACCCAAACCATTTTCTTTATCATTTAATGCTCGCATAATTGCTTGTTCTGCATCTTTTGCTGATAGTGGTTTAAGTTCAAAAATTTGGCAACGGGAACGAATAGCAGGGGAGATTGCGATGTATGGATTTTCTGTTGTTGCCCCTATTAAAATTACTTGTCCCGATTCAAGCAGTGGTAAAAGATAGTCTTGTTTAGTTTTATCTAATCGGTGGATTTCATCTAAAAGCAAGATAACAGTTCCACTCATCTTAGCTTCTTCAGCTACTTGTTTTAACTGCTTTTTGCCATCAGTTGCTGCATTTAATTTGCGGAAGGCGTATTTAGTTGAGCCCGCAATTGCACTTGCAATACTAGTTTTACCAATGCCAGGCGGCCCATAAAGGATCATTGAAGAAAGCAAATGGACTTCGACCATTCTTCTAATTATTTTTCCAGGACCGATTAAATGCTTTTGACCAACTACTTGATCCAAATTTTGTGGCCGCATACGATAAGCGAGTGGTTTCATTTTTGATCACCATGGAAAAGACGCTTAAAAAAGCCTTTCTTTTCTTTATTAGCATTAGTTAATTCCATCTTGGGGATTTCAGGTGGATAAACTTGGTTAATCTCGATTCTCATTTTATTAATGGCTGTTTTAGCTACAACAAGAACAGCCGTGTCTTCCGGACCAATTTTGGCTGTTTCATTGTTAACAAGAGTAAAAGGGATGTTTTCCTTACTACATTTTTCTTCAATTTTATTAAAAAAGTCCGTATAGGCCTTTTTTCCATTAAGTAAAATAGTATAGCCTTTAAAATCTGAAATGTGTTGTAAGAAAAGGCTAGTTAGTTTAGGATCTTCAATTTCGGTATTATTCATTCTGACTAAGGTTCTTTCTCTAAGTGAACCCAAATAGCGTCGTCTTTCGTCCGGTTTAGTTTGTGGAGTTATTCCTTGAGCAGCTTGCTCAACTCTTTTGCTTAAATCTTCAGTCATTTTTTCACCTCGCAAGCAATTATAACAATTTTTGGTCAAAAGAAAAAAGCTTTCCCAAAAAGGAAAGCTTTTTTGAAAAAATGAATGTAAGTATTAAAGTAACTTGTTGTACCATTCAACAACAAGAGCTTCGTTAACATTAGGATCCATTTCGTCACGTTCAGGTAAGCGTACGAGGCTACCTTCCATCTTGTTGTCATCGAAAGTTACGTATGATGGACGAGCAGTAACTGCATCAAGAGCGTCCTTAACTTGTTGTAAGTTCTTTGACTTTTCCTTCAAGCCGATTGTTTGACCAACCTTAACTTCAAATGAAGGAATGTCAACACGCTTACCATCAACAGTAATGTGACCGTGGTTTACCAATTGTCTAGCTTGTTCTCTAGTAGTTGCTAAACCAAGACGATAAACAACATTGTCCAAACGACGTTCAAGTAAAATCATGAAGTTAGTACCATGTTCACCTTCACGAATCTTACCAGCACGAGCAAACAAAGTTCTAAATTGACGTTCGTTTAAGCCGTATGCCCAACGTAACTTTTGCTTTTCGTGTAATTGTTCACCGTATTCTGATAAACGACCACGTGAGTTAGGACCGTGTTGACCTGGAGCGTAGTTACGACGTGCAATTTCCTTACCAGTACCGGAAAGTGAAACACCTAATCTTCTTGAACGTTTCCAACTTGGACCTGTATATCTTGACATAAAAAAATCCTCCAATAAAATCTAATAATAATTTTTGGAGTAAAATATTACAAATAAGTTCAACATTCGTGCATCTTAATTTCCATTTTCGCCCGTTGCAGCGTGGGTTACTCGTTCACTCGTTAGCGTATTAAGATGTTGACGTTCTTGTCACTTATTGCTGCAAATATTTTACACGAAGACTATTATAATAAGCTATGAATAATAAATCAAGAAAACTGCGGCTTTTATCCCGTTTTTTTCAATGGTTTGGTATAATTATGGTAGTTTTGGAGGATAAATTAATGTCATCAACTCAAACTTTGATTATAATTGCAATAACTATCGTGATTATTTTGATCGTTGCTTGGATATTATTTCAGAATAGACGCCAACTTCGCGAAATCGAAGAAATAGATAAAGCAATGGATAAGATCGAAAAGATGCATTTGGAACGTGATATCAAGCGCTTAGATAAGATGGATTTAGCCGGCGAAAGCTTGACTACGCTTAATGCTTGGCGCAAATGCTATCAAGAAGCTACAACTGCTAAATTACCTGAGGTTCAACATTTACTTGAGTTAGCAGCTGAGCAAAATACTTCTTATCACTTATTCAAGGCACGTAAGAATATTAAAAAGGCCCAGGAGATCATAAAGCCGACTTTTGAAGATATTAAGAATACAAAAGATGTCTTTACCGATTTACTAGAATCGAATCGGGAAAATCAAATTCAATATGATGCTTTAATTAAGTCATATCGTGAACTTAGAAAGTCAATTCTTGCGGATTCCTTTGATTATGGCAGTGCGTTAGATAAATTGGAAAATGAATTGAGCAGTATGGAAGATGACTTTGACGAAGCAAAGAACTTATCTTCTCAAGGTGATCACGTTGAAGCAAAGCGCGTTTTATCAAAAATAAAAATTGCCTTAAACGAGCTCAAAAAACAATTACCAAGAATTAAAGATGCACAAAATCAATTAGAAAATGTCTTTCAAGATCAATTGCGTGAATTATCAGGCGCATATAAAAAGATGGTTTCGGAGAAATACTACATTAATAAATTTAATGTTTTAGCTGAAATCAAAAAGATTCACGGTGAAATTGATAATGCCCGCAACTTACTTTCTGAAATTAAAGTCGATGACTTAGAAAAGGACAATAAGAAAATTGCAGATCAAATTGAATCCTTATATGATGTTTTAGCAGCAGAATATAGAGCTCGACCATTTGTTGAAAAGAACCAAAATCAGATGCTTTCATTAATTTCTCGTCAACAAATCGCTTCTAAGAAGTTGGTTGAAAAGTTGCGTCATATCGATGAAAGTTATGAATTGACTCATGGCGAACTTAAGAAGAGTAAAGAATTAGAAAATGAAGTAAACGATATGAACCGGCAATATACGGTTGATTCCCAAAATATTGCTGATGGTAAAGGCGTTTATTCAGAAATTCAAAATTCATGGCTTGCAATGCTCGACCGCTTGCGTCAAATTGATGATGAACAAAAAGAAATGTCTTCAGATGTAGACGGTTTATATGATTCAGAAAATGTTGCCAATGATTCTATTGAGCAATTTAAGCAAGAAGTATCATTAGTATATCGCCGAATGCAGCGTAGAAAATTACCAGGAAATCCTGATAGTTTTGTTCAAATGTATACTTTGGTTGTTAATGAAATTGGTCATGTTAGTGAGGAACTTAGTCATGTTCGCATTAATATGGAAAAGATCTCTAATGAATTGATTCAAATTTCAGATGATGTTGAACGATTAAAGCGTGAAGCTGATGATATCATTAATTCTGCTGATTTAGTTGAATTGACAATGCAGTATTCAAATAAATATTCTGATCAGGATGCTATAAAAAAAGCACAAGAAAAGGCAATGCAATATTATAAGCGTGATTATAACTATAAAGAAGCTTTGGATACAATTGCAACCGCGCTAGAAAAAGCAGAACCAGGAGCATATCAAAGATTGGAAAATTCATATTATTCCGAAAATAATAATAAATAATTGAAGCTATCAACGATTTAAGTTACACTTAGTAAGTTGCTAAACGGTCATTTAAGACCGTTTTTTTATAAGGGGTAATGATACAGTGATTTATTTTGATAATAGTGCAACGACTAAAATTGAGCCGAGCGTATTAGCTACTTATGATAAGGTAGCGACGGAAATTTGGGGCAACCCATCTAGTTTGCATAAAATGGGCGATCGTGCTCATCAATTGTTAGAGGCTTCTAGAAGACAAATTGCTGATCTACTTGGAGTAAAACCGCATGAAGTTTTCTTTACCTCAGGCGGAACAGAATCTAACAATTTAGCAATTAAAGGGACAGCGATTCAAAAGCGTGAATTTGGCAAACACATTATCACTTCCAGTGTTGAACATGCTTCGGTTGCTAACGCCTTTAATAATCTAGAAAATTTAGGCTATCGCGTGACTCGTATTCCAGTTGATAAAGAAGGCCGCGTTAATGTTAATGATCTGCGTAATGCGCTTGATTCAGATACAACTTTAGTTTCCATCATGGGTGTAAATAATGAAATTGGTTCTATTCAACCAATTAATGAGATTAGTGACTTGCTTGAAAATTATCCTACTATTCAATTCCATGTTGATAACGTCCAAGCGTTGGGAAAGAATATTTGGGATCAAGTCTTTACTCCTCGTGTTGATTTAACAAGTTTATCTGCGCATAAATTTCATGCACCACGCGGCATTGGAGTTTTGTACAAAAAAGATGGTAAATTGTTAACACCACTTCATGATGGTGGCGGACAAGAAAAAGGTTTGCGTTCAGGTACTGAAAACTTACCAGCAATTGCAGCGATGGCGAAGGCTACGCGTTTGCTGCTTGAAAACGAAAGTGAAAAAGCGGAACGTGAAAATGCCATTAAAGAAAAAATAATTAATTATTTGCAAGATAAGCCTGGAATTGACATTTTTTCACCCATTTCAGATAAATTTGCACCGCATATCTTGTGTTTTGCTTTAGAAGGAATTAGGGGTGAAACCCTTGTTCATACACTAGAAGATCAAGATATATATGTTTCAACTACTTCCGCTTGTTCTTCTAAAACAGCTGATGAAGCAAGTACTTTAGTTGCAATGAAGGTTGATGATAGTATTGCAACTAGTGCAATTCGCTTGAGTTTTGATGAAACGAATACTTTGGCAGAAGCAGATCAATTTATCAAAGTCTTTGATAAGATATATAATCATTTTGCCAAGATTAATCACTTAGGAGAGAATTAATGATTAAGTATACAGAAGTTATGATTCGCTATGGCGAGCTTTCTACCAAAGGAAAGAATCGTAAGGACTTCATTGGACGGTTAGCAGGAAACGTTACTAAGGTTCTTCAAGATTTTCCTGAAGTTGAAATTCATCCTCGTCATGATCGGATGCACATCGTGTTAAACGGCACATCTTTTAAAGAAATTGATAAACGGTTAAAGAAAGTTTTTGGTATTCAAACTTATTCACCTGCGATTAAGGTTGATAAAAACTTAGAGGCAATTGAAAAGACTTCATTAGCATTGATGCAGGAAACCTTTAAAAAGGGGATGACCTTTAAGGTTAATACTAAGCGAAGTGACCACCAATTTGAGTATGATACTAACCAATTGAATAATATGGTTGGTGACTATCTCTTTGACAATATTGATGATTTAAAGGCCGAAATGAAGCATCCTGATTTGGTTCTCAGAATTGAAGTGCGCCAAGATGCAGTTTACATTTCAAATCAATTGCTTCATGGTATCGGCGGGATGCCAGTTGGAACGGCTGGTAAAGCTGTCATGATGCTTAGTGGAGGAATTGATTCGCCAGTTGCTTCATACCTTGCAATGAAGCGTGGGGTTGAAATTGAAATGGTCCACTTCTTTAGCCCACCTTATACAACTGAAAAGGCATTGGCTAAGGCCAAGGAATTAACTGGTATTTTGGCTAACTACTGCGGTAAGATTAACTTTATTGCTGTTCCATTTGCTGAAATTCAAGAAACGATTAAGGAAAAATTGCCGGAAGGTTATTTAATGACGGTGCAGCGCAGGTTCATGTTGCAACTTGCTGATCGCATTAGAGCTAAGCGTGGCGGTCTTGCCATTTTTAATGGTGAATCTGTTGGTCAAGTAGCTTCACAGACTTTGCAATCAATGGTCGCTATCAATGATGTGACGACCACGCCAGTTATCAGACCGGTGGCAACAATGGATAAAACTGAAATTATTAAGTTGGCTGAAGAAATCGGCACTTTTGATTTATCAGTAGAACCATTTGAAGATTGTTGTACAATTTTTGCTCCACCTCGTCCAAAGACTAAACCAAAATTAGATAAGGCAAGAGCATATGAAGATCGTTTAGACGCTGAAGGATTAATTCAAAGAGCGATAGATGGCATCGAAGTTACACCGATCTATCCAAATCAAAAGTTCTTGGATGATAGAGCTCAGGAAGATCAAGATTTACTTTAATAACTTTAAGGGGGGACGAAAAGATCGTCCTCTTTTTTTGTTAAAAAAATAGTATAATAACAGACAATAATTAATAAAATCAGATTAAAACAAAAGAGGTAGAGATAATGGAAATTGGAGAATCTCTAAAAGGCTCAATCAGCTGAATTAAAGTCAGCTGGTGGTAGAGATAATGGAAATTGGAGAATCTCTAAAAGATATGGGTCTTACGCAAAGTGAAATGGTGCAGGGAATCGTTACGGAATCATTTTATTCTAAAGTTGAACGTGGGGTCTATAAGATTGATGCGGAAACTTTAATTAAAATAATTTCAGCTCATGATGTGGATCCAATTAATTTCTTTAATCGTTTGGGACAACTAAAGAACAATACATCCGAGGTTATAATGATCATGAATATATTTCTAAGATGAACGAAGCTTGTAATGGCTGTGATACTGAAAAATTAAAAAAATTAAAGGCGCAATTATTAAGAGAGCGTGAACAAGGGAAGAAATTTAGTTTATTGCCAATTTATATTATGGAATTTTGTTATGCTTGGCAACTCATTCAACTGAAGAAGTATCTCAGCGAGTCAAAGATTATTTTCACTATATTTACGGTGGAGAAAGATAGACTATTGCTTCTTTTAATCTTATTGGAATGGGCTTAATACTTTTAGAGCCAGATGACGCAAAATATGTAGGACATAGAACTTTTGAATTTCTCAAAAAGCAACAACGAAGAAGTATTATTCCTCTTTTGAGTTGGTCCAATTTGTTTGAAGTAATCATTAATTTTTTAATATATGCACAAATGAATGGACTTAGTAAAGAAGATTGTCAGGAAGCCTTTGATTTTATTGATTCTGCACCTAAAGTTCCAGAATTTTTAATCTATAGATTAATTAAAAGATATTATTTAGCCATCTTTGATCGGGATGAAGAAAAGAGAAAATTATATGCGACAATTTTAAGAGAAGATAATTTTAAAATTGTCTTGCAAGATGAGAATTAGAAAGAAAAATTTTTATGCGAATTGATAAATATTTGGCCAACATGAATGTGGGGTCGCGTAAAGAAGTTCATGCTTTGATAAAAAAAGGCGTTGTTACGGTTAATAGTGAAGGAGTAAAAACACCAAAACAGCAAGTTAAGGAATCCGATGAAGTATTGGTAGATGGACAAGAGATCAAGTATCAAAAGTATCATTACTTTTTGATGAATAAACCTAAAGGTGTTCTTTCTGCAACAGAAGATCGCAGTCAGAGAACAGTCATTTCATTGCTTAAATCGCAAGATCGCTATCAAGGAATTGCACCCGTTGGCCGGTTAGATAAAGATACGACTGGACTATTATTGTTAACAAATGATGGACAGTTAAATCATGAGCTGCTTGCGCCAAATAAGCATGTTGATAAGATTTATCGGGCCAAGATTGCCGGTGTGGTTGATGGAGAGACGGTTAAGACTTTTGCTATGGGAATTACTTTAGGTGATGGAACTAAGCTTAAGCCAGCTGAGTTAAAAATCTTAAAGCAAGATCAGTTAAATGATTGTTCTGAGATTGAGATCAAGATTCGCGAGGGTAAATATCATCAGATTAAGCGTATGTTCGGTGCAGTGCGGATGAAAGTGGTTGAACTTGAGCGAATTAAGATGGGAAATTTGACTTTGCCGCAAGATTTAAGGCTCGGGGATTATATTGAGTTAAGTTTGGAAAAAATAAAAAATATTAAGTAAAAAGGTGAGAGAAATGATCGCCTTTTTGTTTATTTACCGGGATTTGTAAGAAATTTTCTTCATATATGAAGATTGCGCGACTTTATCAAAAAAGTTTTCTATTATAAAAAGCAGATATCGATTAATAACAAATTAAAAGAATTTTTAAGCTAGCGGAAGGGATGATAGAGCGCAAGCTGATAAATTATTTCACTAAGAGAAAGTGATAGAGATTTATTTAAACTGCGATAAATAACAGAGCTTTAAAAAATGGGTAAATGTCTGTAATTAATAAAAAAGTTGTTATTGGAGTTTGTATATGAAGAAAAAGCTTATTAGTATGCTTGCCATTGCCTAGCTTGGCTTAACTAGTTTGGGCGCAGTGGATGTAGCAACTAGTCAACCTGTTCAAGCAAGTTTTGCAAGTAAATATCATTTGCGTGCTTATGTGATTCCGAACAGATTTCGCGGAACTTGGTATGCACATAGAGGTCATAAGAGATTGAAATTGCGGATCACTATACGGACGATTCGCGGCCCTTGGGACAATAGCAAGATGGTAACTTACAGAGCCGGGAAAAAGATAGTGCCTTACAAGAATCGTATTTACACCGTAAGTAAGTGGGGTCGAAAAGGTATTCAATATTCTGTTCCTCAAACATGTGCTGGTGGAGCAATGAGAAGAAGAGGTTCAAAGTTGGTTTTCCATCAATTAATGTCGAATATTATTTTTCATAGATAAGTGATTTTTGATATATCAAGAGTTAAAGTTACAAGTTTAGCAGCTGCTGCGTTAGCAAGTATTAGTTTAGTAAGTGCAAATTTGAATCATGAAGTTAAGGCAGATGTGAAGCCAGAAGCAGCTAGTGCAAAGGCACAAAGTACGGAATAAGCAGCTAGAGCTAATATTGCAAGTGCTAAGAAGGATGTTGAAACTGAAACTGGCAATGTGAAGAAAGCTAAAGGCGACTTAGATAAGGCTCAGGGGGATGCAAAAGCTCCTAAAAGAATGACGGCAGCTAACGTTGCTGTTACTAAGCAAAATGGCGTATTAGATACTGCTAATAATGCAAAAAAGCTGCAGCCCAAGCAGTAAATGATAAGCAAGCTGAAATTAAGAAGCTTGGTAATGAAGTTGATAGTGATACCAGAGATGTGAAAGCAAAGTCTGACGCTGAAACTACTGCAGATCAACAGGTTAAAGTTGCTGAAGATGCGATGAGCAAAACTAAGTTTAAAGAAGTTAAAGGTCAACTTGATGGTATTAATGCTCAAGTAGCTCAGGATAATAATGAGACAAAGCAAAATAATAAGAATGTTACTCAATTATCACAAAAAAAGACTTTGCTTAATAAGGAACATGAGGAAGATGTAAGTGCAAGAAAAGAAGCTGAGAAAAATACTATTAATGCCAAGAAAGCTAAGGTTAGATTGTTTAATGCAAAAGGTAAATACATTAAGAAGTATTTAACTTAGACTAAAAAAGTAAGATTTGATCGTAAGAAGTTTGTTAAAGGTTCTACCTTTTATCACATTAAGGGAACAAAATATTGGGTAAGACTTTCAAACATTACTTCATTGAAGAAACATAAGTAATCATAAAGAGACTGTCAAGAAGTTTGTGTAAATAATCTCTCTCGTCGATTGACTTTTTTGATTATACAAATCAAATTGTTCAAATGAGTAATATCAGTGTCTTTATTTTCGTTGCAACGGCAATTTTGTTGATAGTTGGCTTGCAGGGTGCTATTGAGGCTGCTAGTGTTTTACTTTGGTTTGGTATTTTTCTCTTCATTTTGGCGGGGGCCTTATCGGTTCGACCAGATCAAGATACCGGGTACGATTACTTTTATGGTATGATTTTGTATTTCGTGATCGTTACCGTAGTATTCGTTATTATCTTCATCATTCTTAAAGGACAGATAATTAGCCAGGTACAGTATGTATTTAATATTGATATTAGTCAGTATTTCAATTTGCAAAATTACATTCAACATTAATAATTTCCGAGATTTACAAGTAACTTAAGTGCAAGTTATAATTAGAAAGACAGTACGCAATGTGCTGTCTTTCTTTTATTAGTTACACAATTTATCAAAAAGAAGTTAAAAATGAGAATAAAAAAATTAGCCCTCTTATTACTATTTTTCCCATTTATTTGCGGCTTTACTAGCATTGCACACCGTGGGGAGAATCAATTAGGAAAATACGCAGAACACAGTTTTTTAGCCTATGATCATGCCTTAGCTGATCAAAGTGATTATTTGGAACTTGACCTGCAAAAGACAGCAGATAATATTTTAGTTGTCAGTCACGATGATAATTTAAGTCGCGTTTTCGGAGTCAATAAGGATATTGCTAAAAGTAAGTTCAAGGACTTAAAAAAATATCATAATCGTTCAGATGAACCGATTCATTCACTGCAAGAAGTTTTTAGTCGCTATCATACTGATCCTAAAGTTAAATTTATGATTGAGACTAAAAAGGATGATTCATCAGCCGGAATGGAAAAGGATTTAGTTAAATTAATTAAGAAGAATCATTTGCAAAAGCGGGTTCTATTTGAATCTTTTTCAATTTCATCTTTGGCTCTTCTCAAAAAGTTAGCGCCTAATATCCCACGGACCCAACTAGGCGGCGACTACCACAATATTGGTAATTCGCAATTTTATTCAAATGGTTTTTATGATAAAAAGACTGCCAAATATTTAGCTCAGCATGAAAAAGGCTACATTATCTGGGGCGTCGACAAGACTTCGGCTATTAAGAAAATGAAGAATGACGGTAATGTAACAGGAATTATGACCGATTATTCTAATCGTTTGGAGAAGATCGCGGAGACAAATTTACTTTTACCGGTTAGATTAATTAAGGGGAAAGCATTTGTGAAAAAGCCGTTTGCGATTGTTCAAAATAGCAAGCAAATTTTACCCCAAAACACACCTCTTAAATTAAAAAGTCTTGTTTTGCAAAATGGTAAGTTAATGTATGGACTAGGCCAGGGATGCTTTATTTCTGCTAGTGATCTTTATAAAGTTAATAAGAAAGCTCCAAAAACCAAAGTCGGCTTGCTCTACTTAAAGAAAAAAGCGATTGTTTGGAAAGATCCAAAGGGGAAAGAGAATTCAGGCAGGGTGTTGCGAGCAAACAGTAAGTGGAATTATTTTGCGGTAAGTAATGTTAGTGGACATCATTTTTATAATCTTGGCGGAAATCAGTGGATTGACGGCAAAATGGTCAAAAAATAAATAAAAGAAATATTAAAATCTAGCTTTTAACTTTTTTATTTACAGATTTATTTTTAGCTAAATAAATATATTTCATAATAACTTTTGTAAAAAAGTGAATAGGAAATATAGTTAGGAGTAAATATGAAATTAAAAAAGAATTTGTTGGTAAGTGTGGCTGCAGTTGCCTTGCTTAGTGCTGGCGCTGGAATTGTTTCTCAAGAAAGCAACACTCAAGTGGTTGAGGCCAAAACAGTTTCTAAGAAATTAACTCATAATGCTGCTGTTTACAATTCAAAAGGTAAAAGAACACATGCCAAGACTTTGAAGAAGGGTAAAAAAGTTCGTGTTTACGGCACCAAGAAGATTAAAGGTAAAAAATACTACCGGATTGGTAAGAATAAGTATGTGAAGATTGCTAATTTTGCTAAGCCTAAGAAAAAGGCAAGCCACAAGAAACAGGTAACGGGTCTTCAAGCAGCAATTAACAAAAATTCATTTCAAAATCCAATAGTTAGTTGGCATGCAGACCTTGATGAAAAGAAAGAAAGCGAAAAAACTGCTGAAGTTAAAGCTATTCGTGACACAACGGTTCGTGACGGGAGGACTGGTTCAGTCGTGAAGACATTTAAAGCTGGAACGACATTCTGGGTTACAAGTATTTTTTCTTCTAAAGATGAAATTGTTTCAGAACTTATGACTGTTGATGTGGTAAATCCACTCTTCTTTAAGGCCGGTGATTTAGAATTTACGGGTTATAAGCCAAATAATGATCCAAAAATTAAGAAAATGAATGCTGAAATTAAGGCTCTTAAAAAAGATGGCGATGCAATTGACATCTATCCAAATGATTTAAATGAACCAATTTATGAATATGATGAAACATATAATCTTCGCGGCAAAGCAATTCCATTCAAAGATAGTGACAGTAACTATGAAGAATGTCAGCAAATGGCAAATTATTTAGATCAAATTGTTCCAGTAAAAATTAATGGTGAATACTATTATTGCTTCTCAATAGATGATGTCAATTATGTTATCAAGGCAAACAATGTTAAGCTTGAAGCAGATACAATGGATGACGATGATGAATAAAAATTGCTAATCATTAATTTCTTAATAAAGTCAAACATCATAAGATGTTGGGCTTTATTTTTTATTAAAAATAATTTGGCTAAAAGTAATAAAATATAACTGTAAAGTCGTTTTATTAGAAGGAGAGCCAAATGACTATTGGAGAAGCATTAAAAAGTTTGCGTCTACATGCAGGATTAACACAAAAAGAAATGGCGGCAAATATTGTAACCGCATCTTTTTATTCTAAAATTGAACGTGATGTTCATGCGATTGATGCTAATACTTTAATAAGAATTTTAAATACACACCATTTTGACGTTACCAATTTTTTCGCTCAAATCAGTAATCAACAATCGACTGAGCCATTTTTTGATATCGCTGGTGAAATAACTTATGCGCAGAATAATAAGGATTTACAAAAATTGGATGAAATCAAACATAAAATAGAAATTGTGGGGGGGGGGTAAAGCCACCACTATGGCTTAAGTATCGACTTGAATTAGCTTATGCTTGGGTTTTGCAATCTAATAAACAGGTTTCTCCCACTATGAAAAATAAGATAAAAGGTCTTATTGTTGATGAAAATTGGGACCGTACTTCTTACCACTTTTTGAGTCAAGCTATAATCTTTTTGGATATTGACGATGCTAAAGAATTGGTTGATTCTGCATATGCGGGATATCGTAAGCATCCAGCGATTGATACTTTTACTTTGCAGTTTGTGGCCCTAATTGCAGTTAATTATTTAAATTGTTGTTATCACCATCATGTTGATAAAAGTTATGCACTTAATAGTTTTAAGTTTTTGCATGATTTACCAGCTGAACCGGCGATCGGATTGAATAAACTTCTAGGTTTACTTTATGAAGCCTTGTTCGATCAAGATAAAGCAAAAGCTAAGAAAATTGCTAGAATAATTAAAGATTGTGGGTATGGCCCCGTTATTGAAGATATTAATGTTGAAGAATATTAAAAAGTTGAATTCTGTTAATTACTACAGATTTCGGCTTTTATTTTTTTGCCAATTTTTAAATGAAAAAAACTGTTCATAACAAGGATAACCGCAGATTTATAACGTAATAACAAATATTTTGAGATAATTAATTAGTTAAAGCCAAAAATTTAAAAATAAAAAAGTCGAATTGGAATATTTGCAAGAGATTGATCATTCTCTTCCTAGAATGAATGTATCAATTAGGAAACGAGGCTACAGATATGACAATAGGTGAGAAGTTGAAAATGCAACGTTTATCTCTCGGCTTGAGTAGAAAAGAATTTGCACACGGAATAATCGACGAATCCTATCTTTCTTATATTGAATACGGAATCAGTGAGATTAGAGTTAATAACCTGATTGCAATTTTACGCCAAAATAATTTGTCCTTGATCTCTTTTTTAGCTGATTTTGGCAACGTTGACTTTAGTCTTTCTTTTTATGAAAAAAGTGCAACTGCTGCTTATGTCGCTCATGATGATGAAAAGTTGAACAAAATTGGTCAAGCATGTCCAAATACTTTAACTAAAGTAGTAATTCAATTTATGTATGCCAAATTAAATAATCAGTTAGAAAAGTTCCCCAAAAATAGTAACGCCAGAATAAAAAAAGTCTTTTGGCAAATGAAACAGTGGAATACTGACTATCTCTGGATTTTTTCTAACGTCATGGAGATCTATAGTTTTAAAGATTTGGAAGGCTTAGTTAATTCAGTTTTTCATAATTTTAGTGAACCAGCTAAATATGAAGATGAAGTGGTTAAATTATTAGCAAGAATTTCTTTAAATTATTTAGAAATTTGTTTGTCGCAAAAAAACATTGATAATCGAGAAGTTAAGAAGGCTAATACCTATTTAAAGAATTTGCCTGCTATACCGATTATTGCATTTGAAAAAACGAAAGGTGTATATATCGTGGCTGTTCACCGCCATGATCAAAAAACAGTGCGAAAGATTGCGCGAGTTTTGAAATAAAGTTGTTTTAATTGAAAAAGAGATCTAGAAGATAGTGATTTTCTAGATCTCTTTTATTAATACTTCATTAAAAATATAAAAAAGTATATCTGCAGATTACGATAATTTCCCCATACCTATTACTAATAATAAAGCTAATAAAAAAAGTCGAATTGGAATATTTGAAAGAAGTAGGATTCTTTCTTCTTATTATGAAGCTAAAGAATTGTACAGAAACGGGGAATAAGAGTGGATATTGGCAATCAGTTAAAAAATACGAGAGTATTACTAGGTTTAACGCAGGAACAATTCAGTGCAGGGATTGTAACGGAATCATTTTATTCGCGTGTTGAAAATAACAAGAGCAACATCAGTATGAATGCATTGCTCGGAATTTTAAATTATTATCATGTTTCTTTACGTGATTTCTTTGCTAAAGAAGATATCAAACATCAAAAGAAACAAATAATGCAGGCTTTTATTGATCGGGATGTGAAAAAGCTGAATCAATATTTTTCTTCCTCAGAATTAATGGGGAGTAAATATCAACTTGAATTTAAACTCATGTTTGCAATCTTAAATCAAAAAATTGATAGCTTATCTAAAAAGACAAAAGAAGAAGCCTATCATCAATTACTTAAAATTGGCAAATTAAATGAAGAAGCTTTATTCAATCTCAACTTATTAATACCGATAATCGAATTTACTTCGTTAAAAGGTGTGATCGACTATGTAGTGAATTCTGCCGACATAAATAAAATTGATAGTTTTTCTTTACAGCTTTTAGATCACAGTTTGCTATCTTTTGTTAAACGTTGTTTTGAGGAGAACGAACAAGTTGAAGCACGGAAGATATTAATTTTTCTGGAGAAAATACCACGGTCTTCTAACTTATTTTTAGAACAACTTTTGGTTAATGCTTACCGCTATTTGCTTGAGAAAAAGAAGGAAAAATTGAACAACATAACTTCAATTTTGAATTTGAGTGGGTATGAAACTTATGCCGACGAATTGAATAATTTAGCAAAGCAATAGGAAAAAATTATTAAAATTTGACTTTTATCTTGTATTTATGCAGATCTGCCGAATTGTTGATGTACCTATTTTTATAATAATTTAGATGTTAGAAAAATTAAGTGATATAACTATTAAGGAATAATAATGATCAAAAGAATTAATAAAAACGAAATTATTGCTAAGAGTCTACCTTATTTGATTTTTGCAGTGGTTATTATCTTGATTTTAGGTTATCAAATAAGGTCAAAAACTGCGATTTTCGTCAGCGATGGATATTTTCATTATTCTCGCTTTTATGATGCAGCTCAACAAATAAAACTTCATAATTTTAGTTTCTTTCAAACTAATTGGGGATTTGATCAATCCGGACGAATTATTAATGCAATGTATGGTCCGTATTTTGCTTATTTTATGGGTTTTGTTTTATTGATATGTGGTAGCTGGTTTAAATTTCAAATAATTACTACATTCTTAATATCTCTTTTAGCAGCTACTGGGATTTATAAATGTTTACAAAAAGTCTCTGATAACCAAGAAATTAATGTCCTAATTAGCTTAATTTATCTTACTTCGATTAATTTGTGGAGTAATGGTTCAACTTTTAATTCTATTAGTTCGGCGATAATACCTTATGTCTTGTACTGTGGATTAAGGATGATTCAAAATTCCAAGAATCAAATTAATCCTTTACAATTAGCTGTAATTATTAGTTTAGTAGCACAAATTCATGTTTTAAGTACAGTATTGGCGATTATTCTGTTAATTCCGTTTTTTGTTTATGGTTTAGTCATAACTAAAAATGCTAAAAAACTACTTTTGAATTTATTACTTGCAATTGTCATAACGATCTTTTTGACGAGTAACGTTTGGTTTAATCTGTTTTATTTTCACAGTGAAGAAGTAGTTGCTAATCCAGTAGCAGTTAACATGTATAAGGCTACCATCTCACTCAAAAGATTTGTCCCACTGAGCTTAGTTTTAATGCTACTTCAATTTATATTTGTTTGTACACATTTTAAACAGTCAAAGGT
>JAHLFT010000102.1 GCA_018883635.1 Candidatus Lactobacillus pullistercoris | reverse complement strand
TCGCCTTTACCATACCAATCATTTGTATCCGTTTTTTGCATATCATCATTTAGTACGTTAACTTTTTGGTCAACTACATATACAGATTGATAGCTTTGATCACTATACTTTGGTGTGAAATACTTAGCTTTGATATATGCACTAGTAGTATCAAAACTACGTTCATTGTAGATATTGTAATATTTCACACCATTAATATACTTCCAACCATGTGTTTTTAGTGGATAATAAGTATCACAGTATGTACTATCATCATTTACATCATCTTTTTGGACTAGTTTACCGTGATTGTACATTCTAACAGGTAAGTTTTCGCCAATACCTAAAGTTACAGACTTATGGTCTTTTCTAAGCCAATGAAATGTACTTGCTTGAACTTGATGATTATTAATAGCAGAAAAGCCACCGATACTTGCAATGGCAAGGCCTACAACGGCCAAAAATTTGAAGAATTTATTTTTAAACATTTTGATTTACCTCGTTTTTATTTTTATATTTTAAAATCTATATCTACATTGAATTTTAAAACTTATATGCATAAAAGTCACGAAATCTTCTATATTTAAGATATAGATTTATTTGATTAATTTTCATTTAGGTAAATCTTATTTATTTTATTTTTATTACATAGAAAGAGTGGAGTGAAATGGTCTGATCAATTATTTGATTAAAAGCTAGTTAACGTTTTTAACATTAATTGCCAAGATAAGGAATCGTTTCAAGTACGATAACAAATAACAAAAAATTGGGGAGGGTGAAACATAAGCGATTATTAAGATGAATAGCATTTTAACAATGTTTAGCTAAGCTTAAAAAAACGAATTCAACTTTTGAAAATCGTTATAAAATTAAATGTATGAAAGAGTGTAAGTAACAAATTATATTCTTTCATGAATCAATTTTTAATTTTATTTTAAATTAATAGAAAGAAGAGATTCGTTTTGTTAGCTGACAAAAAGAAAATCACACCTTGTGCACGAGGTGTAACTGCAAAAGCAAGACACAAAACGTCAATCTATCATAAGCTGGAAAAAACATCAATGGTTATTGGCGTAGCTGGCTTATTAGGCGGCGTTATTGGTCCTGTGATTGCACCTGCAAGTGAAGTACTTGCCGTTAGTCGTTCACAAGCTAAACAAGGTACAATGCATCCAAAGCTTGGTCAAGCCCAAAAAGCTCCTACTAATCCAAAAGCTAAGTCTAAAAAGACTAGTAGTAAGCCAAGTAAAAAGGCTGACAAGTTAGATTCCAAATATCCGGTTCCTTGGGGCAATGGGCTAAAGCTATTTCTATCTTTCAATGTATAAAAATAAAAAATATAAGACTATGATCAGTATTTTTACATAATATCACCTTCTATTTTCATTTTAAGTTTATACCAAAAATGTATTCTTGAATAGAAGTACTATGCTTAAAAATTATCAAGATGATCAATTATTGCTTCAAAAGGTATTAAATTTTAAATATCAGTTTAGGTAATACTCGAACATATGTTCGAAAAAATAAGGATCATGGTTAATATTCTGTAACTCTTCAACGTTTGATGCCTTCATAACAGCTCTTCTCTTCTTATTTTTGATCTACTTATCTATGGTTCATTAAAATCGAATTGAACTGCGAAGCCTCAATTTCTTTGTAAAAAAAAGAAAAGAGGTTGACAACTATGCGGTTTTTAATTATAATGATCGAGCAACAGCGAGAGTAATTCAAGGCAATTGGGGGGAAAGGATAGTCTGCCCTGTCCTTTCCTCCGGCCTTTCCTAAAAAATAAAATAAAAAAATTAATTAAATTAAAGTCGTTAAGCGAAATGCTTAACGACTTTTTTTTGTCTTTTTAGAAAGAAGCACATTATTATGCCAAGCATTGATGTAAAAAAGAATGAATATGTTTCACTTCGTGAAATAATCGAATTAGCTAACAAAAAATATAAATTCTTTTTTTCAAATAAGAATTTTGAAAGCATTGAGCAAAAGAACACTGTTGATACTATTAAAAAGAAAATTATTATGACTTTGACTAAAGATACTGGAATCGATTTTCAAAGATTTGGCAACAAACAGGAGTATCGAGTTAACGTAACAGATGTTAACTACCTAATTAGTTTGCTACAAGACTACTTTTTAAAGAAATCGAAACTTTTTACTGCGGCTGGTCTTAGCGAAAGAGATCAACGACTTAAAAAACATGATATTAATTTGGTAATTAAAAATTCTGAAAATGATAAAAAGGCTAGAGATCGAGTGCTACAAGAAATTGAAAAAAGTGATCGTTATTTGACTAAGGAGCAAATGCATGAAGCGGAAAAAAACGTTAAGCAAGCAATTTCAAGAAATGTTGCTGATGATTGTTTAAATTTGCATGAGGCAATTGGGGATTTGGACCTTGGTGGCTTAAAATGCTTCTATAATGATGCCTTTTTGCAACGACTATTCAAAGATGTGGCTATTATTAGAACTAGTATCATTTTTCAAAATAGCATGAGACATACCATTACTAAATTTCATTTGGTTGATTATCTTATTGATTATTATTTGCGAGAACTCCATGTTGTTTATGTAAATAATCGGCGGATTCGATGTGAAGGCTATTCAGAGTATGATGTAAAATTGAAAGATCCAATTTGTTGGTACTGCCAAAAATTATTAAGAGACTAAGGTATTCAAATTACCTTAGTCTCTTTTTTTTCTGGAAAACTGCAATTGTTTTCCGGAAGTTGTGTAAAAGGCCTGATAAATCAGAAAATTGATTTCTTAAAATTAAAGAATCAATTTCTGATTTATGCGGCCTAGTATAGATCTTGTAAGCGATGAGGGCAACAGCTCCAAGCTTACAAATAAAATTTCAGGAGGAAAAAGGCCATGAAAAGAAAACGTATAGATGGTGGTTATACTGCGGAAGCAGTTTGGTACAACCTCGATAAAAATAAACCAATCTATTCTTTGAGTACAGAGCTTACGCCTGTATCTGAGTGGAAGGACGGCAAACCCACTAAAAACATTGTGGGCTATAAAGCCGGCTTTACTCAAGATGGCGCCGAATATTTTCAAGTAAAGTTCCCTGAAGAAGTAACTTTACCTAAATATATGACTATTGTCACGTTTAAGAATATCACAGCTTATGAAACGCGTTATGACGTGTATTTTAAAGCTGATGATCTTGATGAGGTTAAATGATGGATAAAGAGCAACTTATGAGGTACTGCACGCAAAGCATAGATATGGCGCTTGCAACTAAGTTGCCTGGCGAAAGTAGCTATTCTAATAGCTTCTCACTTAAATTAGATAATGGTGGAATTTTATTTATTCCACGTATGCCCGCGGGCTACATTATCGATGATGATCTATATCAACGAATCTATAAGATCCTTAATGCTGCACTGTATCCGCAATATACATTGTTAAAACAAAATTCAGCCTACTTTGTACCTGTAAATACTCGTGATTTTCACGTGCAAAGAGCACTGTATTTTCCAATTAAAAAAGGAATTGCTAAACGTTTAGTAATTCCTGACTTAAAGCAGTTTGTAACAAGTCAGAGTAATGAGATACAAATCATGAAAGATCTAAGTATCGATTATAACAAAGTGGTTTCCATGGTTATTTGTGGGAACAGCGGTTCGGGTAAAAGCTTCATGTTAACCTATTTACTTGAGTGTTTAAAGCCTAT
>JAHLFT010000101.1 GCA_018883635.1 Candidatus Lactobacillus pullistercoris | reverse complement strand
ACTATTCGGGCTGCGATGGATGCTTTGATTGCAACTGGACGTCCAAAGTCAATTGCAGTTGCGGTTTTGGTGGATCGAGGACATCGGGAATTACCAATTAAGGCAGATTTTGTTGGAAAGAATATTCCAACAGCTTTGAGCGAACAAGTAGCGGTTAATGTTAAAGAAATCGATGGTATTGATAGTGTTGAGCTAATTAAATTAAAGTAGAAAAAAACTGTATCATTCTGAAAAATCAGATGATACAGTTTTTTTGCTCTATTATTCTATTACTTTTGCGCCTAAGGAATTTTTAAAATGATCCAAAGCCCATTCTTGACCATGTTCCGTAAAGGTAGTAACACCCTTACTTGGAATAGTTAAATCATAGTTTAAATTATAGGCAGTCATAGCCGTATGAAGAACACAAATGTCTGTACATACTCCCGTTAACCATAGGTCGTTAATTTTACGTTCGCGTAAGTAGTTATCAAGATTAGTATTTTGGAAAGAAGAATAGCGATTTTTGTTAAATTTATATACTCGGTCACTAGACTTATGAGCTTCATACCATTCTTTTAACTTACCGTATAACTCTTGCCCTGGTGTACCAACAATATTATGTGGTGGAAAGAGCTTATATTCTGGACTAAATGTATCACCGGTATGTCCATCAGTTGGAAAAATTACATAATCTCCATTATCATAAAATTTATTTGCTAATTCGATTAAATAATCTTCTAAAGCTTGAGCTGGTTTTCCACAGGTAAGAGAACCATTATCTGCAATAAAGTCATTGGTGTAGTCAATAATTAATAGTGCCTTTTTCATATTTTGTCCTTAAAAATTAAGACTATCCTGAATTACGTAAGCCAGAGGTTACCCCATTAATGGTAATCGGTAAAATGCTTTCATAAACACCGGCAATCTCATCGACGCTATCTCGTTTAATCATTTCAATTTGAATGTAGTTAAGAATATTGAAGTATGGCATCCGGTAATTTAAGCTCATCTTTAAACCTGGGTTATCTGCAAGTAATTCTTTGTTACCTTCAATTTGAAGGATTACTTCTTTAGTAAGTTTCCATTCTTGATAGATAGTATCAAAGACTTTTTTAGTATCTTCATCTTCACATAGGTCCGCATATTGTTTTGCAATATCCATGTTAGATTTGGAAAGAACCATATCAACATTGGAGAGGAGGGAGTGGAAGAAAGGCCAACCTTGATACATCTTTTGTAAGGTATGGAGGTTATTAGGATTGGCATCAATGAAGTGCTTGAAGGCAGAACCAACACCATACCAACCAGGAAACATAATTCGACTTTGTGACCATGAGAATACCCAAGGAATAGCTCTTAAGCTTGAAAAATCAGTAATCTTCTTTCTTGCAGCTGGACGAGAACCAATATTTAAGTTGGAAATTTGTTTAATTGGTGTAGCTTGCAAGAAGTAGTCAAGAAAAGCTGGTGTTTCAAAAACAAGCTTACGGTAAACTTTATTACTGTCTAAAACAATTTCATCCATTGAGGAACGGAATCCACCAATATCATCTTCACTTACAATTTGTTTAGAAACAATACGGTCGATAGTAGCTGAGGCTAGCATTTCCAAATTGTAGTAAGCAGTATCTTGATTACCATACTTGTTTTGAATGATTTCACCTTGTTCAGTCATTCGAATCCGGTCATTAATTGAGCCAAAAGGTTGAGCAGTAATAGCTTCATATGAAGGACCACCACCACGACCCACAGTTCCACCACGGCCGTGCATGAAGGTAATATTAACACCCAATTTCTTGCCCATTGCAGTTAAGTCTTTCTGAGCCTTATAAAGATTCCAGCAAGAAGCTAAGTAGCCACCATCTTTATTTGAGTCAGAGTAGCCCAGCATAATTTCTTGGTAATTATTTTGAGAAGCAAGCCATCTTTTAACAAGGTCAAGATTTAGAAATTCTTTCATAATTTCACGAGAGTTTTCTAAGTCTTCAACTGTTTCAAATAATGGTACAACTTGAATGCGAGCTCCTTGATTATTTAAAAGATTATATTCTTTAAGCATGATTGCTTGTTCAAGAAGATCAGAGACACTTTCAGTATGAGAAATAATGTGTTGTTTAATTACATCTTCACCAATACAATCCTTGAGTTGACGAGCAGTCTTGTAGATCTTTAATTCCTTTTGGAGCAATTCAGATTTTGGCTTATTGTTAGCATGAAGATTACGTGGATCATTGTTTAACTCATTAAGTAAAACTTTAACCTTATCTTTTTCTGGTAAGGCACTATAATCATCACAAATTCCGGCACTCTTTAGCAATTCAGCAACACAAGCTTCGTTTACACTAGAATCTTGACGCATATCAATTGTTGCCAAATGGAAACCAAAGATATCAATTGCTTCTAATAGCTCAGTAAAGAAACTTCTAACTACAGCTTGGTCATGATCTTCTTCGAGCGATTCTTTAATTGTAATTAAATCAGCTTTAAAATCTTGTGGATTCTTATAAACAGGTATTTTGTCTAAATTTTCCAAATCGCGTTTTTTAACAAAGCTATTTTTATCAGCTGTTCCTAAAAGAGTGTATTCAGTATGAAGTAAACGGCTCTCAATATAGTAGAAAGCACGACGATATGGTTCATTGGTTCTAAATGGTGAATCATCATTTGAGAGCTCTGATAATTTTTCAACAGCGGATGAAGGCTTCATATAAGAAGTAGACATTGAAATCGTGCGGTAAAGCTTGTTTAGCTGTTTAATATAGTATTCAAAAATTACTTGGCTTTGTAAAGTGGCACTCAACTTTAATGTTTCAGCAGTAACGTATGGATTCCCATCACGATCGCCTCCAATCCACATTCCCATAGTAATTGGGGTGGCACCAGCTAGATTTAAATTATGTTTTTTAGCTAATTCTTGGTAGCGAGCTGTAAATTTAGTGATAGCCGGAATCAAAGCCTTAGGATAGTATGCTAAAACGTTTGTAATTTCATTAGAAACCTGTAGTTTGTGGCTACGAATAATATCGGTTTGCATTAAAATCTCGATGTAAGCGCGGAGTTTTTCAGTCCATTCAGCCTGATTAATGGTTCCGTTTTTGACTTCACGGTAACTACGTAATAGACCGTGAATTTGGTCAGTTAGTTCAAGGACAGTTTTTCTTTGAACTTGAGTAGGGTGAGCAGTTAAAACGGGAACTACATTAACATGCTTAAGAATTTCACTAGCATTTTCCTTTTGAGAAACTAGGTCAATCGTATCTTCAAGTTTACCAAGATAGTCTTGATCCGTATTATTGAGTAAGTTAACTTCACTAGCTAACTCTACATCTTCAGAAATATTAACTAATAAAGGTAAAGTTGCAAAATAACGTGCAACGACAATCATTTCTTGATTAGTAAGACTAGCAATTTGCTTTTCAAGAGCATCGTAGTCTTTTTGAGCGGATATCTTAATTAAATCTTGAATTTTATTAAAAATCATATCCCCACTTAATTGACGTGTACTTTCGTTAAGTAAGTTGGTCAAAATTTTAACTTCTTCAGCTACCATTGCATGATCGCTGTTATTTTCTAACTTCTTGATGGACATTAAAAAAGTTTCCTCCTTTTTGTGAAAGATTTAACATAAGAATAACACATATTTTTATGTTTGAATATTAGTTTGAAAGATAATTTTTTTGAGCGCTTTTCATCATTGTTAGGATCTTTTTAGCAGAAAATTGAACTGTAAGAGATTTAGCATAATTTTGGTAATTTGCACTCATCATTTTTAAATCTTGGGGATGATTAATCCAGTAATCAATTCTTTGAGATAAAATTTCGCTTCTTCCAGCGGGAAAAAGATTGTTAGGACTTAAAGCATATGAACTGGTAGAAGAGAGAGGACATTTGGCAATTATGGGTACACACCCAGTCGCAAAAGCTTCCATGCAAGCCATCCTTTCAACTTCCACGTTAGTACAATGAATAACAATATTGGATTGATCCATGATCTGTTTTAAGTCATTTCTAGAATAAAAGTCAAGCTAAGCATTAAATCTTTAGTCTTTGACAAATTGAAAGTATTGTAAAGGGATCAGTCGATATCGTTCTATGATTATTCTGTAAATAATAGTCACTAATGCCATTAGAAATAACTATTAACTTGGATTTGAAGTTATATTTTTTTAAACGTTGTTCGACCTTAGTAGTGGGACACTGGAAATAGCTACAGTAATTAAAAGTAGTATCACGAAATAATCTCATAAAAGCAGAATTGGTACTGCCATGGTCTAAAATTGGTACTGAAGCAGTCAGATTTTCAGGATAAAGATGAAAAGTACCTGTAATTGGCTTTCTCATCTGTTTGGCAATTTTAGCGGCGCTCCAACAAACAGGAAAAGGGTCTTCCAAGTGGACTAAATCTGCCCATCTAATAGCCTCTTTAATTATTTCTTTTTTAGGTTTAGCAAAATGAAATCCTTCTTTGGCAATAATATTTTAAAAAATTGGGATTGTCATTATTGGAAGAGGATAATCTGGTTTTCCACCTGCAATTGAAGAAAGGATACGAACATCTTGCCCCATATTAATTGCTATTCTCTGTACTACTGGTGCAGCAATAATTCAATTAATTATTGTTTTGCAAGCCAAGACGAGTGAATTACTGTTACCTAAGGCACCGAAAAATGTTTCTCGGATTTTACTAGAAAAAATTAAACCTTTTTGGCAACATTTAAGTTTTAATTATAAAGTTACTTTGAGAAATATTTTTCGCTATAAAGTAAAAATGATTATGACTATTCTAGGTATTGCGGGATGCACTGGCTTATTAATGATGGGATTTGGAATTCGTGATTGACTAGCGGGTATTGGACAAAAACAATACAGTGAGATTATTAAGTATGATCTGATTGCGGTTGATAAAGATTCTCTGTCTAGCGAACAAAGCACTAAATTGAATCAGAAGCTTTCCTCTAGTCAGGTAAATAAACATTTGCCAGTATATTTTGAAAATGTTTCGAAAAAAATTGCCGGTACTAATCAGGATATTTCGATAATTGTTCCAGAAAAGGGTAGCGAGATTAGCAAATATATTAGTTTGAGAAATAGATCCTCTGGTCAAAAAATAAACTTAAATGGTCGGGGAATAGTTATTTCATAAAAATTGGCTAAATTACTAAATTTAAGTATTGGGGATGAGTTAAGTTTAGTAACTACTAATGGCAAAAAAGTAAAATTACCTATTGGTAATATCTGTGAAATGTATATGGGACACTATGTCTTAATGAGTTCGGGTGTTTATCGCAAATACTTTGGTCGAAAAGCCTATTCAAATGCTCAATTAATTGAGTTGAATAATAAAACTCAAATTAATTTTTTTGCGAGTTCTTTGATGAAAACTGGAGCGGTTAGTGCAATTAATTTAAATACTAATAATCAACAAATTATCGATAGTTTGATTCAAAGTATGGATAAAGTAATGTTTCTATTGATTGGGCTGGCTGCCTTATTAGCAGTGGTAGTGATTTTTACTTTAACGACAACCAATTTAGAAGAGCGAATGAGAGAAATTGCAACCTTGAAAGTATTAGGTTTTTACAATAATGAGACTAGTTTATATATTTATCGAGAAACGATTATTTTATCAATTTTTGGTATTTTAATT
>JAHLFT010000009.1 GCA_018883635.1 Candidatus Lactobacillus pullistercoris | reverse complement strand
ATATCGGCAACGGCCTTAGTACGTTTATTGAACTCAGCAAAGTCTTCTTTAGTCCACCAGTTCTTCATATTACCCTTTTCATCAAACTGAGCTCCATTATTATCAAAAGCATGAGAAACTTCATGACCAATGGTTGCGCCGATTCCGCCATAGTTAGCTGCACGAGATTGTTTTGCATCATAGAATGGTGCCTGCAAAATTCCAGCTGGGAAAGTTAAATCATTCTTTTGTGGGTCATAGCAAGCATTGTTTAAGTTACCTGGCATTGCCCAAACGCTTCGATCAGGTTTCTTGTTTAATTTTTGTAAATTATCTTTGATCTTTTCTTGATTAATAAGAGCTCGGTTTTCATATAGACTCTTATTTAAATCAACTGCTAGTCGGTCAAAAACAGCTTGATTCTTTTCTGGATAACCAATTTTGAGTTTTAAGGCTTGCAATTTAACAATAGCTTGTTTCTTAGTTGATTCGGAAAGCCATTCATTGTCTTGAATTCTTTGTTCGTATACTTTTAGCATATTCTTGATCATGCTAATTACATCATTTTTAGCATCATCGCCAAAATAAGTTTTGCCGTAGTAAATTCCAACAACTTCATCAAAAGCCGCATTTGCTAAACGGTATGCATGCTTATCTTGTGCCGGCATTTCAGGCACACCATAAACAGCTTGTCTAAATGGAAAAGCAGCTGCTCTAAAGTCTTGAGATAAGTAGTTAGCTACTCCATTAATAAACTTGACAATCATCCAGCTCTTAATTTCGGCAAATTCACTATTATTTAAAAATTCATTGATATGATCAAAATAACGTGGCTCTGCTTCAATTACTTGATCAGGTAGTTCAGGTAAAAGTTGCTTTAAGAAAGCATTGATGTCGAAATTCTCAAACTTAGCTTCAAAATCTGCTAATTTAACTGGATTATAAGTAGCTGCATAATCAGCCCATTCTTCAGTTGACTTCAAAACTTTAGCAAGTTTCTTATCGAATTCAATACCCTTTCTTGCCCAAGTCTCTGCTTGTTCTTCCTCTACTCCAGCCATCACAAGTAGCTTAACTGTTTGCTTTTCCAAGGTAGAAAGTAATTTTTCAGCATCTTCACTTTGATATGCAGTAGTATCTGGCAAGAAAGTTCCTGGTCCTTCTGCATATAAGGCATTATGATCAGTATCCTTCATATCTTCCATTACAAAAATATTGAATGGTAAGTCATATCCTTTTGCAAACAAGTCAGCAGCTTGTTTATTAAATTTTTCAAAACTACTCAACGAAATTAAATTTTCTAAATCAGCTTTGATTGGTTCTGCCTGTTCTTTATTTCTTTTATCAAAATCAATTGCTAATTTATAAAGATTAATTGTTTTTGCAAAATTAGGTATAGTAGGAATCTCCTTTTTCCCGTCAGCAAATTCGGCAAAATCCTTCATCAATTGATCTTCAATCCGCATGTCTAAAATCAAGTTAATTCCTGTTGAAGTTCTGTCAGCTGGAATTTTTGATTTTGAAAGCCATTCTGAGTTAACTGCTAAGTAAAGATTATCTTGTGGTCTAGTATTAATATCAGGCTTAGTTAGGTCACCTGCACCCCCGCGAATATTAAAGTATTTTTTCATCTGCTTACCTTCCATAAAAATCAAATTAAGTAAATGATATCATTATTAAGCTTACTAAGCTATTTATTATTTTAGCTTTTTAATATTTAAGAACTCAGAAGATAAAAATACTGACATTGGGCCATTTATAGATCCGATATGTCAGTATACTCACACTGTCTTTCTTATCTATTAGTTTGAATTGGTTGAAAAAGTTCCTGTTACAGTAATTGTATATGGACTATTTCCTTTCTGAACGGTTTTTCCATTTTTATTAATAGTTACTTTGCGCCCTTTTATATCAATTACTTTTCCTCCCTTAGCTACATTTAAATAGGTAACTCTTGAATTACCAGTCACGATTCATTTAGAGTTAGAAGTAATATTCATCGTCAGTGAAGTTTTTGATTTTGAGGAAGCGTATTTATTACTAATGATGGAAGTTGTACCAGTATAAGTTGAATTTTTTAACAATTTAATATTTGCACTCGATATTGTGTCTACTACAATATTTCCCTTTAACTTTTGCTTAGTAGCAGTTAAAACAATATGTCCACCATTTTTATCTTTTGTTCCCCAATTATTAGAGTTATTACCAGCAACACTTAATAGATCTACTTTTTTATTACTAAAATCGAGCTTAGTATTTTCTAAGTTAATTTTACCTGTAATATTTGTTACATAAAACATAGCACCACTAGAAATTTTTGTTTTTAACGTTGAATCTTTCGCATTAAAGGATGCACTTTTTCCTACAACAGTCTCCGCATCTTCTGAAGTGGATTGATAAATAATTACCCCATTTTTAATTGGATCGGAGCCAGAGATTTTATTGCTGGTCGAAGTTAAAGTGGAATTATTGAGGAGTATCTTATTATGGTCCTTCATTCCAGCAATCTGGCTGCCATGAGCTATACCTGTTACATTTTTTAAAGAAATGCTTCCTGTAGAATAGACTAACGGAGAACCAGAACCCTTTGTGGTAATTTTAGAATTATTTACTTTGACAACGCCACCAACTCTGTCGGTAGCTACAGCCGCAGAATGATCACCATTAGTAGAAATTTTAATTTTATCAGCATTAATTTTTCCACCATAAGTTGCATCTAACCCTCTTGAATTAGCTTCACCAGTCGTTTTAATTGTAGTATTTTTAACATTAACCGTACCATTATTAGTTGCAAAAATACCATTTGCTCCAGTCGCGTTCGAATTTATTTTTGTATTCTTTACAGTAGCAATAGCTTTTTTTCCATTTGCTAAAACAACTGAATCCAACCCATAAAAGTTAGCATTATCATCACTAGTTGCATACTCTGTTTTCTTTAAAGTAGAATTTATTATATTTAAAATACCGTTTTTTTGATTTTGATCACTCGTAGAATTAGAGATGGTCTTTTTTTCAATATTTTTGGTACCTGACTTGGCATTTACCGTTGCTTCTAATGTTCAAGTATAGTCATAACTTTGTGTATTTGGACCACCTTTCCCCATTTGTATGGCAGGTGGTTGTTGTCCCGTATCAGATGGAAGTGTTCCCATTTTTTCACTTTTTTTGATCACTAGACTGACCTTTTTTTGAAGTTTTAGTTGTACTTGCTTGTACTGTTTTAACTTGTGTAGAAGTTGTTTCAACTGTTATTCCTGCTAAAAGAGTGGTAAGTAAAGGAATAGTAGTATATTTTGTATATTTCATGATAGGAAGTCCTCCTTAATTAAATTTTATTAGTTAAAAGCATATGATGCTCTTTCGATAAAAATATACATAATCCTTAATAAAAGTATTAAGAGAAGCTAAAGTTAGCTTTAAAGCTATTAAGAGATCTAAAACTTAATATAGAGGAATCAATCTACTGATTTCAGTGCTTCTAGCATATTAACTTCTTTAATCTTGCGATTTACGAAAACGGCCATAATACCTGTAATGACTAACGAAATTAAAGCTGATAATAAATAATTACTAAATAAAATTCCAGGTTTAAAAA
>JAHLFT010000100.1 GCA_018883635.1 Candidatus Lactobacillus pullistercoris | reverse complement strand
GGTTCAAGCGTAGTCAAAGCACTCAAAGGAAGAAGTGCTTTTTTATTCTTCAAGAATCATCCTGAAATTAAGCAAAACAAGATGTGGGGCGGACATTTATGGTCACCCAGCTATTACTTTGGCACGGTAGGGAATATGTCTAAAGAAGTAGTAGAAAAATACATTAATGACCAGATCTACAATGCCGTTTCTGGCGGCAAGCCCTATCCATCCCCGCATTAAAATACGGGGATTTTCGGGCGTTTTTCATTAAAATCTTTTCCTTGATTGAATGTTAGTTTAATAGCACCTTGATAATTTTTACCGTTATTAGTTGAAAAAGTTAATACATATTTGCTATTCGCAGGTTGGTTCTTTAAATCAATAACATTATGATAACCATAATTATCTTTATTATCTAAAGGAGTTTCTGATACTTTTCTATTAAGAGAAACATTAGACTTTTCTTCAAGATTTTCAGTGATTGGAGTTGCAGAAATTGTATTGTCAGAATTTAATACTAATTTTCTTGCAAGTGAATAAGAACCTAAACGTTGAGAAATTGCAGGATAAGTTTGACTAGCACGAACACCGCTAGAAGTATAACTCCAATTTCCTACCCAGCCAATAGATATTATGCTATCACTTGGCTTTTCAGAATCTACTGAGCCACTAAAATTAGCACCATAATAATCACTACCAAGGTCTAGTCTTTGTACACCCGTTTCATTGGCAATAGGCCATTCTTGTCTAAATGACCTACCGTATAATAAGTTCCTGTAGTTTGACCATTTTGTGGCATTTTACCACCTAAGAATAAAACAACTTTAGTTTCACCTTTACCATTCTTCATAAAACGAATAGCAGGACATTCAAGAGGAATATCTTCAGAAGTAAAGCTTGGCATAGCAGAACCGCCACCTACCTTGGAAGCGCCATTAGAGTCAGCTCTGCTCCACTTAACACCATCAGTTGATTGATATGCTCCAAGCTTATCACCTTCAGCAGTATACATTATCATTTTTCCATTATAGTAGAAAACTCCTGCATCACGTTCCTGACCGGGATCTTTAGATGCAATATCCCATGAATGATCCAAGACCGGATTTCCATCATTTAATACATGTTTAAAGGTTATGCCATTATCATCTGACCAAGCAGCCCAAATATTCTGTGAAACATCTTTTTGCTTTAAGCCTGAAAAATAAGCTACATATGCATCTTTTGGCACACCAGCAATTGTTCCATTATTCTGGATTACGGAACCTGTCAATGCACTCTTCCAACTTTCATTATTTTTACTAAATTCGTGATTTAGTGATGGTAATGCATCTGTTTGTTTTCTAAAATGAATTAAATCTTTTGAACGTGCAACATTCCAATTTTGACCTTGAGGACCAAATGCATTTGTAGCACCATCAGCTGAGTGAAGAAAGTATAAACGATATTCTTTTGAAGCAGGATCATAAATGATTGTTTGTAAATCATTAAACCAGCCTTGGTCGGTGGTTAGATGATATGAAGCTTTTCTTTCTGGTGAAGTCTTTGATGGATTAACATATGTG
The DNA here is from genome assembly GCA_018883635.1 of Candidatus Lactobacillus pullistercoris. GTDB lineage: Bacteria > Bacillota > Bacilli > Lactobacillales > Lactobacillaceae > Lactobacillus > Lactobacillus pullistercoris. The sequence continues at coordinate 5,735 of JAHLFT010000100.1, read as the reverse complement.
TATCCATTATCAATATATCCACTTTTAATATCTGTGCCTTCAAACATTGGATCTAATCTATTTTTCTTCTCAGATTGGATTTTTTTAGACTCTATAACCTCTTTGTTATTTATTTTTGATTGATTATTTGAGGTATTTTGCGATTATTATTTAAAGAATCTGTTGAATTCTTTTGAATAGAAAGCTTATTCTCATTTAATTTAGCGTTTATTGTGTGTTGTTGAGTGCTAATTAAATTTGTAGATTTCTGTTTATTAATTTCAACAGATTTATTTTTTTGTCCTACATTTACTGAAGATTGAACATCTGCTTTAACATTATTTGTCGTCAAGCCAATTCCAAGTAAAGTTGCTGCTGCTAATGAAGTTACTAAACTATAATTATTAAACTTATTACGCATAAGTTACTCCTTGTATTAAAACAAAAATATTACATTATAGTCTCTGTAAACTCTTACAAAATTCCCACGGTTAGTATTATAAGAGTATCTAACCAGTAAAAGAAAGTTACCAATGTCACTAATAGATTATAAAAAAATCCCAACGCCAAAAACGCATTGGGATTTTTATTTATTCAATTCTACTAGTACCGTCCGAATAGTTTAAACGAACACCATCTTCTACATTAAAAATGTAAACATTAAAATGAACAGCATTCGAACCAGTCGACTGCCCTTCCATTTCTACCCCACGGTCAAGTAATTCATTACCACGAAAAATCGGAGTTACCCGATAACGGACATAATTTCCAGCTGATTCTTTTAGATAGTCCGCAACTTCACTCTCATAGCGAAGCATATCCGGATCATTTAACTGCCTTGTTCCAGTCATTAAATTCTTCATATTATTATTTTGACCAGTCAGCTGATACCCAATCAAATGACACCGGTTGTATAGCCAACCACCTGCAATTCGCTTATTATGCCAACCTGTTGGATCAATATGCAAAGGTTCGCGACGACTGTGCGGCATTAATGATTCATTAAGCAACGCATTAGCTGCAGTAACTCGGTTCAAACTATCCAAATTACCGTATCTTTGCCAAGCGCCGCCTGCTTTACTCAAATCAGATTTAGAAAAGCTCGGATCATTATTATTTACAGCAATAACATCTTTTCCTGTATAAGTTAAGGTTGCTAGCTTAGCTGAACTAACTGATTCAACTGTATGTTTTCCGGCATATTTTTTAAGTTGCTTTCTTAACTTAGCAATTTTTTCATCTAAATTTTGAATTTCTTTTTCAGTATGCTGATTTTTAGCCTCAATCTTTTCTGCTTTTTTCTCTGCAGAACGATCATATTTAATAACTGTTTTGGGCGCTTTTGCTACTACAGTCATTTCAGAGGTATTTTGAAACACAAACGTTCCAGAAAGACCTAAAACAGCAATTGAACTCATAAAGATTGTTAATATCTTCTTTTTCATTATCTTAGAGCCTTTCTATACCCAGCAGCTTTGGCTTCAGCCTCAGAGTTAAAGTACACTGCATTACTTGAATTCATCCGATATCCTGCTTGTCCAGGTACATGATAAATGTGAGAATTGCGATTACCTACAATTCTTCCGGTTTCTGCAGTATTCATATCGCCATGATTTTCAACAGTATGATTAGTTGCTACGTGGTTATTTGAATGAACCGCTGCTTGAGTATTCGCTTCTCTATGCTCTTCTTCTATTTCTTTAGCTCTTTTTTCGGCTTCTTTTTTAGCCTTAGTTTTTTCCTCTTTAAGCGAAGCAGATAATTTTTCATACTCAGCCTGCTTCTTTTTCTCTTCTTTATTTAAAACTTTTTCCTTAGCTTTAGCTCTAGTTAATTCACCTTGGCCAACTTTTTTAACAACATAGTGTGTTTTGGCTGGAGCAGCTGTATCAGAATCATCATCAGGGATGCTATTCATCCACCATCCAAATAATGCGAAAACAATGATGATTGAACTCAAACTAGACCAAAGAATTTGATGTTTATTATTTCTAAAAAGATATTTTTTTAATAAATAATAAGGTGCGAGATAATACCAAAAGAGTAACCATAAAACTATTTTTTCTACTCTTCTAGCATTCATAATTATATCTTGGATTGTCTATAACCTGCGGCCCGAGCTGCGGCTACGCTTCTGAAATAGGCATCATTGCCTTGATTCATCCGGTAACTGTGCCTACGCATGATATGGAAAATCTTACTACTTCTGTTACCAATTACTTTGTAATTATCCGTCCAAATTTTGTAGCGATCGTTAGCATGATGACGGCGTCGACTATGACTTACACGTCTTCTTACATGACGATGACGTATAGTTCTTCTTGCAGCTGTAACGATATTATTTGAGTTATCAAAACTAACTGGACTAATGGCAAAATCACCGATTAGCATTAACATTGCGCAAATAATTGCGATAAATTTCCTACTTCTTTTCATATTTATACTCTTCCACTATCATTATGATTACTCATAAGTTTTAGTTTACACCTAAAAATATTGATTAATTTTTTATTTTTTAGCAAAAAATTGTTCTATAATATACAAAGCTTAAAAATTGGAGAGTAATGCATGTATTTTTATTACCAGATTGGAATTTTAGTCGGCTTAATTGTCATCGCCTTTTCTATTAATATTTTTCGTAAATGTTCAAAACAAAAATATCCCGCAAATTTAATTAATTTCACCTTTTCTTTTGCAATCTCAACTATTGGAATTTGCATAATTATTGCTAGTCTAGCTGCCTTTCAACCACATAATTGGTACACCAGCAGTTTATTATGGAAAATGCTTATTGCCGGTTAACTAATTACTTACAAAAGACTACACTAGTGGTGAGCAAAGCAATCACAGCCAAGGTTACTCGCAACTCAACTAATATTATTAGGAAAGGAAGATTTCATGAGATATTTATCAAGAAATCAAGCAGAACAATGGCTGAACAAGCACACCCTTTATGGTAAAAAGAGAGCAATGTTTAACAACAAAATCATGAGAAAGTTGAAGGAAACTTGCCGATTAATGCCTGATAAAAGTGGTATATTTGGTAAAAGATATAGTTTGATGGAACTTAAGGAATACGCACATGATGTAAATCCACGATAATTTATAAAAAACAACCCCACCTGCCAAACTAGCAGATGAGGTCGTTTTTTTTACCATTTTTTTCTAATTCCCTGTTGGAAAACTTGTTTATCTCTTTGCAAGACGGCAGTTACATCTTCTAATGGATTTTCATCAATAACTAAAAAGTCTGCAAACTTTCCTACTTCAATACTACCGTAATCATGATCAATTTTTAATAATTCAGCTGAACCTAAGCCACCTGCTCTTAAAGACTGAAAATTAGTAGCACCAGCCTTAACTAATTTTCCAAATTCCTTAGCTGTATCTTCAATTGGATTGTACCAAGTACCAGCCTCTGTTCCTAAAGATAACTTTACCCAGCTTGAATTGCCTTTCCCGCATTATTGTATGCATTATCTAAAACTTCTTTTGCTTTTTTAAAGTCTTCAGGTGGAATGGTTTCTTTACCGTGTTTAATCATTTCATGTGGCGCACACAAAGTTGGCACAATGAAAATTCCTTTCTCCTTAATTTGCCACGATAAAGGGTGGATCCTTAGAACGCTTGTCACATCCTCGGCTCAAAGGTGTACTTCACTAAAAACTAACTGTTCCTTTCATCAACCGGCAACTTTCTAAAAGTTAATTTATAACTACTCTTCTTATCAAAGCTATTTTTGTTTTAATTTTGTTTTTTAATATTATCATATTGCTTTAATTTATAAGACTATTTTTTAATAAAATAAATAACAATATTTTTACATTCGCTCTGGATGGGTAATGAACATGAAGATGCTGATCAATAGCCAAATAATGGCAATAATTACTAATGCATTAAGTATCTTTTTAAAAAGAAGTTCATTCTTACTAAGCTCCCATGAAGCATTTTTTTGTTTTTGATGCTTTTCATAGCCACGTTCCCAAAAAGAAAGTAGAAGCAAGACAATAATTACGATAACGGCGATAAAATCCATGTTTCCCTCTTTTCTTTATTCTGTAACTAATCTTATTTCAAGTCATTTTTAATAATATTATCATACCAAAATCGAGGATATTTTTGAAATAAGGCAACAATTTTCAAAAAACTTTTCTAAATTGTATAGTAATTCATTAAAATTGCTAGTATATTATTACCTATAAATCAAACATACGGAGGTTTTTTAAGAATGAAATTTTGTCCAAATTGCGGGTCGCCTGTCCAACCCAATGCGACTTTTTGTACAAAATGCGGTTTTAAATTAAATAATTCAAATAATGTGCAAGTAAATCAACCTGTGCACCATGTGGCAAATAATACTTCTAAATACAAAAATAAAGTAACTGTCAACATATTAATATTTGCAGTGTTAATTTTGTTAGGTGGATTTTTGATCTATCGACAATATATGAATCGACCAGCTCATAATCCTAATAATCCTTTGAGCAATACCACAATTGTAGTAGAAGATGATCCGTATTATGGCAATTATATGGTGACCAAGACTGGATTTGGTCTCGTCTATCGTAATCTTGTTATGATCGTTTATAAAAAAATGGGTGCTTCATCTGATACGTTAAAAGAAATGAAGAGCATTAGTCCTAATGAATGGTTTAGTTATTATCATACCGGCGATTCAAGAGAAGTTAAAGATGTGCTAAACGAAGATAAAACGATCAAGGATCTATTTAAAAAAGATTATTCAAAAGGCACTAAAAATATTCTGTTAAAATTAGAACCGAATAAGCATCTCAAAGTTGGTCAAAAGGTTAAAGTTAAAGTGCAAATTGATTCTTGGTTTGCACAAAAATATGGAATAGATGCAACGCCATTGTCAATCAAGATAAGTAAAATTAATCGATAAGTATTTAGAAAAAATTCCGCTTGTAGTTTTGACAGGCGGAGTTTTTTTATTTATTCATTCTTATTTTCTTAATAAATGTCTTTAAACGTGAAATATCTTTATCACTGAGTTTACCTATAAACTTAATCTCTGTAGAATTCTTATTAAGTGCATAAACTTTATATGTATCAATCCATGAATGTTTACGAAGTCCAATTGTTTGATAATCAAAAATTTCAAAATACCACTGTTTTATAAAATCAGATTTATTTTTATACTTAGAGGTAATATCAAAAAAATAAATTTCTTTATCATCTTCTCTTAAAATATATACCGGTCGGCGTTTTCCACTTTTTATTTGAATAAATCTAACATAGGCAGTTGCAATATTTTTAGTCATCTCTTTCTATCCATTTCTTGATTTTATCAGGTATATCCATATGCTCAACTGGAAGTCTACTTGTAATTTCTTCTATTTCTAACTCATCTTTTTCTCTTTGCGTTAGTTTGGTTGAAAATGGTAAACCTACTTCTGCAAAATTGAAAAAAGTTTTATGTCTGTTAATTCGTTTCGGCTCTTCAAAATCTAAAATAGCATTAGACAAGAAACGTAAGTTAGTTTCAGCAGTAGCTTGCACCCCTTGAACGTAAATTGCAGGTTTATTGGATAAGAATTGCTTAATTAACGATGTCTTTCCCACACATCTGCGACCATAAATGACTGCCATTTCAAATTTATCGCTTCTGTACATATTATTTAGATTCTTTAATTCAATTTCACGTCCGATAAATTTATTCATAGTTGTTGCCTTTCAGTAATTTAAATTACAGTAATCATGATTATCGTAATTACAATTGTTGTAATCCTACTTAC
>JAHLFT010000099.1 GCA_018883635.1 Candidatus Lactobacillus pullistercoris | reverse complement strand
AGTTTCATTCTAAAAAAGATCAATTTGTTTATATGGAGATATACGCCCATTTTGCAATGTATGATGCAGTGAGCTTATCAGTAGCCGCCAGCTCAAAGCCATATGTTAAAAGCAAATATCAATATCAAATATATTTTAAAATGGCCTGCTGTATTTGGCGGCGATACTTTATGATAAGCGATAATTCAGATATAAGCTTTGCACAATTAGTGCTTGATATGGCATCTTATATAACTCCAATTCGACCGGGAAGAAAAGATAAACATAATTTAAAAGCAAAATTAGTTATCAGTTTTCCTTATCGTTTGGCAGCTTAGATTAATTAAAAAGTGGCTATCCTAGGATGGTTTATTTGTGCTATCAAAAAAAGACATTTACCGAGAAAAGTAATTCGATAAATGTCTCAAAAAATATTATCAGATTTGTCAATGTCTTAACTTAATGACATTGGAAGATTTTACGAGTTATTTTTTATTTATCAATATGAATTTCAACAACATGACGACTTTTATCAACTGTCAAAGTATATGTCGTGTCAGTGTTCTTTACTAAGCGTTTAATCACAAATTCGACTTCTTCTTCGCGAATCCGACGATCATGATTTTCTAAAGCAATACCGATAGATTTATTTCCTTCAGTGTAAATAACGGCGGTGTTGCCTAAAGAATAAACTTTTACGTAAGTAGTATCTGTAGTATTAAGCTGACTATGAACCAATTCTGAATAACTATTGGTTACGTCTATTAAGTGCATGGATTTCACCTGTTTCTCTCAAATTAAAAACAACAATTTTAGTATAACCTAAAAATATTTCATTTTTAACGTTTAAAATAATAAAAACTTGATTCTACTATACACGATAGAACCAAGTTTTTAGCGATTAATAATATACTTTAATTAATTTTTTAAATTATTAAGCATTAATTTGATCTTTATCGCTAATGAAGATTTCATTATCTTTTACATCGGCAAAAAGGTTCTTACTATCTGAATGATCAAGTTTAAAGTCAGCAACTTTATCTTCAATTTCTTCTTGAATGGTGCGACGAAGTGGCCGAGCACCCATTGAAGGATTAAAGCCTTCATCAACCAACTTTTCTTTAGCTTTTTCAGTGACATCGATATGTAAACCTTGATCCTTAACCATCTCATTAGTGTTGTGAAGCATTAAGTTAACGATCTTAATTAAATCATCTTTAGTTAATTCGTTAAATTCGATGACATCATCTAAACGATTAAGAAATTCTGGTTTAAAGAATTGAGTCATTGAATTTCTGGCAGAATCTTTTTCTTCGTCAGAATTTTCAGCTGCAAATCCCACACTAGCATTCTTGATTCCTTGACCAGCATTAGAAGTCATAATGATTATTGTATCTTTAAATGAAACAGTTCTACCTTGTGAATCAGTTAAACGACCGTCATCTAGGATTTGTAAGAAGAGGTTCATGACATCAGGGTGAGCCTTTTCAATTTCATCTAGTAAAATCAAACTATATGGATTATGACGAACTTGTTCAGTCAATTGACCAGCTTCTTCATAGCCAACGTATCCGGGAGCAGAACCAATTAATTTAGAAACAGAGTATTGTTCCATGTATTCAGACATATCGAATCTGATCATAGCATCTTCTGAACCAAACATTTGCTTAGCAAGTTGTTTAGCAAGTTCAGTCTTACCGACACCAGTTGGTCCGACAAAGAGGAAGGAGCCAATTGGACGACCAGATTTATTAAAGCCGATCCGATTACGTCTTATTGCCCGAGCTACTTTTTCAACAGCTTGATCTTGACCAATAACTTTATCTTTTAGATCACTAGCTAAATTTTGTAATTGATTTTCTTCTTGCTTTTGAATGTCACCAACTGGGATATTTGTCTTTTCTTCAACAATTTTATCCATAATTTTATCGGTGATAATCGGTGCCTTATCCGGATCAACTTTTTGATCCTTCATCTTATCGTATTTTTCGATTTGATCACGATAATAAGCAGCTTTTTCGTAATCTTCGTTTTTAAGTGCTTCTTGCTTTAATTGCTCAGCTGCATCGATTCTTTCTTTCATCTTTTCCTTGTCAATGTAAGGAATAGTTAAATTCATTCTTGATCCGGCTTCGTCTACCAAATCAATTGCTTTATCTGGTAAAAAGCGATCTTGAATATAGCGTGCTGATAATTTAGCAGCGGATTCGATTGCGGCATCCGTATATTTTACATGGTGATAATCTTCATAACGTTTTTGAATACCACGTAAAATTTTTATAGTTTCATCGATCGTAGGTTCTTTAACTTCTACCGGTTGGAATCTACGAGCTAAAGCAGAATCTTTTTCAATATCACGGTATTCTTTAATTGTTGTTGCACCGACTAATTGTAATTCACCACGGGCGAGGGCAGGCTTGATAATATTACCTGCATCCATTCCACCTTCAGCGTTTCCGGCGCCAACGATTTCATGAATTTCATCGATGAATAAAATAATATCAGGATTGTTTTGAAGTTCCTTGACCAATTGCTGCATTCTTTGCTCAAATTGACCACGGATGCCAGTACCTTGTACCATTGAAACCATATTTAATGAAATGATACGTTTATCTTGTAACTTTGCAGGAACTGAACCATCAACGATTTGTTGTGCTAAGCCTTCGACAACAGCAGTTTTACCAACACCAGCTTCACCAATTAAAACTGGATTGTTTTTAGTTCTTCTATTTAAAATTTCAATTACACGGGCAATTTCTTGGTCGCGGCCAATTACAGGATCAATTTTTCCTTTTTTAGCTAGAGCAGTAAGATCTGTTCCATATTGATCAAGTAAAGAGCGGTTATTACGATTACCACCGTTATTGCCACCGCCCATTTGCATTTCTGGACCTTGATTACGATTATTCATATTAGCGGCATTTTGATTATTGTTTAATGCATTAAATAAATCATCAAAGTCGCCAAAAAATTCATTATTATCATTATTCATGGTATTACCTAGATTTCCTTGTTGATTTCTTAATTCTTGATAGCAATGTTGACATAGGTCAACCTCACGGCTTTGGCCATTGATCTTTGTAAAAAGATGAATGGAGGCAGGCCGTTTATGACAATTTTGACAAAGCAACTATATTACCGCCTTTCGCTTTGAACTTTAATAAAATTGTAGGATTAGCACTCTGCAAAGTCAAGTGCTAAGTCTTGGAAAAAGATTTTATTTAAAAATAGGAAGGATTGTGTTAAAACATTTTAATGCTTAAAATAGTAAAAAAGATAAAACAGTAAAAAATTTTTAGATTAGGATGAATTTTGATGGATTACCAAGAAATACTTGAGCAACTTGTAAATGGTGAAAAAGATGAATTTAAAGTAGAGCCAAAGAATGCTTTCGAATTTCAAAAGGCCTTACGAAATTTTGGAAAACGACAAAATATTACTGGTCGCGCCCAGCGAGGTGGCGCGATAATTTACACGGGAGTCAAAGCTGACAAGTAAATGATGTAAACTGTTACATAGTTGTTGTGTAAATTCGAAAAAAATGATAATCTATTATCCGAATGGTTATTTATTACCGATTAATTTTTTCAATATTAAAGGAGATATTCAAAATGGAAAAACGCGATTTTCATATTATTGCAGAAACTGGTATTCACGCACGTCCTGCTACTTTATTAGTACAAGCAGCTTCAAAGTTCGGTTCAGATGTTAACTTGGAATACAATGGTAAGTCTGTAAACTTGAAGTCAATCATGGGTGTTATGTCACTTGGTGTTGGTCAAAATGCTGATGTTACTATCACTGCTGAAGGTGACGATGAAAAAGACGCAATTGATGCAATTGCAGACACTATGAAAAAAGAAGGTTTAGCTGAATAATGACCAAGACTTTAAAAGGAATTGCTGCCAGTGACGGTATCGCCATAGCTCCAGCTTATCTTCTTGTTGAGCCTGATCTTTCATTTAAGAAATCATCAATTGATGATGTTGATTCAGAGGTTAGTCGTTACCAAAAGGCCGTTTCTGATTCAACTAGCGAAGTTGAAAACATTCGTGATGTTGCAAAGAAGAGTTTGGGTGAAGAAGAAGCTCAAGTCTTTGAAGCTCACTTAATGATTTTGAATGACCCGGAATTTACAGGTGCTATTGAAACTGAAATTAAGAACTCAAAGATTAATGCTGAAGCTGCCTTAGACGAAACAGCTCAAAAGTTTATCGCTATTTTTGAAGGAATGACTGATAATCCTTACATGCAAGAACGTGCTGCCGATGTACGTGACGTTTCAAAACGTATTATGGCTCACCTTCTTGGTAAGAAATTACCAAATCCAGCTTCAATTGATCATGAAGTAATTGTTGTTGCACACGATTTAACACCTAGTGATACTGCTCAACTTAACAAGAAATATGTTAAAGGTTTTGTTACTGATGTTGGTGGTCGTACAGCACACTCAGCAATTATGGCCCGTTCTTTGGAATTACCAGCAGTTGTTGGTACAGATTCGATTACAAAAGACGTTAAAGATGGTCAAAAGATGATCGCTGACGGTTTAGATGGTGTTGCTATCGTTGAACCAAGCGAAGCTCAAGTAGTTGAATTCAAGCATAAGGGTGATGCTTTCCTTGAACAAAAGGCTGAATGGCAAAAATTGAAGGATGAACCATCAGTTACAGCAGATGGTAAGAAGTTTACTATTGCTGCTAATATTGGTACTCCAAATGATATGCCAGGTGTCCATGAAAATGGTGCTGAAGCAATTGGTTTGTATAGAACAGAATTCTTATACATGAATTCATCAGACTTTCCAACCGAAGAAGACCAATTTGAAGCCTATAAGTCTGTTATTGAAGGTATGAAAGGTAAGCAAACTGTCATCAGAACCATGGATATCGGTGGTGACAAGCACCTTGACTACTGGGATTTACCAGATGAAATGAATCCTTTCTTAGGTGTTCGTGCTATTCGTTTATCACTTAAGAATGAAGAAATTTTCCGTACCCAATTGAGAGCATTGCTTCGTGCTTCTGCTTATGGTCCATTAGGAATTATGTTCCCAATGATTGGTACTTTAGCAGAATTGCGTCAAGCTAAAGCAATCTTAAACGATGAAAAAGAAAAGCTTGTTAAAAAGGGTGTAAAAGTCGGAGATGACTTACAAGTTGGTATGATGATCGAAGTACCTGCGGCTGCTGTTTTAGCAGATCAATTTGCAAAAGAAGTTGATTTCTTCTCAATTGGTACTAACGATCTTATCCAATACACTATGGCAGCTGACCGTGGTAACGATAATGTTTCATATCTTTACCAACCATATAATCCTTCAGTGCTTCGCTTAATTAAACATACTATCGATGGTGCTCATGAAAATGGCATCTGGTGTGGTATGTGTGGTGAAGCCGCAGGTGATAACACAATGTTCCCAATTTTACTTTCAATGGGACTTGATGAATACTCAATGAGTGCAACTTCTATTTTAAGAATTAGAAGCTTAATGAAGAAGTTAAGTACTGAAGACCTTAAGGAATTAGCTAATGAAGCATGTTTCGTTTCTGAAACTGCTGAAGATAATGAACGTTTAGTTAATGAATTAATGGAAAAACTTAATAAATAATTTTCAGTGAAGAAGAGTCTGGGAAATAACTTTCCCAGACTTTTTTGCATACTCTATTCCAGAATTATCGTGGTCAGAAACAGAAATAGCGGACTATAGTTACGAACATAACTTGAATACTTCGTATTCTAATTTGGTTCTAGACTATCTCGGCTATTTCTCGAGGAGTTTCTTCCCACTCACTTTTTATAGCCTATTCTTATAAAAATATTCACACTTTCTTCACGAAAACGCTTTATCATAAATCATGTAGGATAAGTAAAGTTTTGTATTAATAAGATGAAATATTTATAATATTACTTACTAAAAGGAAGTAATTGTGTTATAATATTATTAAAGCAAAGAGCGTATACGATTATTTGTTCTAAGGAGCGTGAATTTTATGGTAGATTTATACGTATCTCCAAGTTGTACTTCATGTCGTAAGGCAAAGGCATGGTTGAAAAAACATGATATTTCTTACAAAGAAAGAAATATATTTTCTGAACCTTTAACTAAACATGAAATTCTTCAAATTTTACGTATGACCGAAAACGGCACTGAGGAAATTATTTCGACTCGTTCAAGAGCTTTCCAACAATTAAAGGTAAATCTTGATGACTTATCATTTGATAAACTTTTAGATCTAATTGAAAAGAATCCAAGTTTATTAAGACGACCAATAATTATGGATGATCGTCGCTTACAAGTCGGTTATAACGAAGATGAAATTCGTCGGTTCTTACCACGTAAAGTTCGTAGATTAGAATTGGCTCAAGCACAAAAGATTGCTGATTTATAAAAATATTAAAAAGCGCTAGTTTTTTAAACTAACGCTTTTGTTTTATTAAATAAATATAGTACTATAGAGAAAAAGGTAATTTGGAGGTGAAATAATGCAGGTTGAACATATAGATGAAAATACTATCAGAGTTAGAATAAATAAACAAGAACTTGCAGATCGTGGATTAAAAGTTTTAGATTTATTGGGTAACAAGGAAATGATTCAGCATTTCTTCTATTCTATTTTGGATGAAGTTGATACTGATCATTCATTTACCAAAAGCACTCCTGTTTCTTTCCAAATTATGCCGAACTCTAGTGGTTTAGATCTTTTAATTAGTAAAGTTAAAGATAATAATGATACTGACACACTTCAAAAAATGCTAGGGATGGAAGATCAATCTTCTGCAGATAATACAAATAAAGCAGATACTCAAAGAAGCTTTTTCGATTTAAATCCTGATGATGATGAAAAAACTGAGGGAAATCCTGCTAAAATTGAAGAAACAAGTAGTTTTTCATCTCCACAAGCTAAAAATCCATATTGGAAGTTTCAGACAAAGCAATTTTATCAATTTAAAGATTTAGGTGAAGTAGTAGAGCTAGCAAATAGTTTACGTGCCAATGATCTTGCTTCTAGTCTATATTTATTTAAAGGTGCATATTTCCTAAAACTGGTCTTTTTAAATGAAGATTATTTAGAATTAAAGCCAGCTGATGCATGGGCAATCGCTAATGAATATGGTATTAAAATTAATGATCAACAAATGAAAGTTGTTGAAGATGAAGGTAATTGCATTATGGAGCGCGATGCTTTAGGAAATTTAAGACATTATTTCAATAATTAATTTTAAAAGATTAAGAATTGTTAAAGAAAAAAAGAGTAGAAAAATTTCTACTCTTTTTTTCGTATTTAATAATGGGTGATAAAGTTGTACGCAGCGTTATTAAATAAAAAATTAGTTTTAGCAATTGAAGAAGCAAATTTAGTAATTAATCGCCAAAAAAGGTTAAATACAGATGATTACCGTTGTCCACGCTGTCATAAAAAAGTAATTTTAGTTATATCTCAAACCAAGTCAGCTTTTTTCAAACACTGGCTTAATTATCAAAATAATCAAGGTGAAAAAGAAGAACATCATAGTTCTAAGATGCTTTTAAAAGCGGCTTTTACGGCTTTAGGATTTCCAGCACAAACAGAAATTCCTCTGGCAAATGGGCAATTAAGGGCGGATGTTTTAGTTTCTCCCAAACTCGCATTAGAAGTCCAATGTGCACCTTTAAGTTACGAGGAATTTCAAAGTCGACATTACCTATATCGAAAAATAAATATCCTAGATCTATGGATTGTTGGTAAACGTCATTATTTACAAAAAAAGATAAGAAAGGCGCAATTAATCTTTTTACGTAAAAATAAAATCTGGGGTAATTATTATTTAGAAGTAGATCCTTATCGAAAAATTCTTAGATTGAAGTTTAATATTTTGAGAGCAGCATTAACGAATGAAATTGTTTTTCAGACAGCAATCTTTACGCTTGATGAAATTGGAATAAAAAAACTTCTAAAATTTAGACCAATTAAAAAACAATTTCATTTAAATACTCATAAACAGAAGCAATTTTTGTGGCGACAAATTCATGAAAAAACTAAATTTGGTAAACAAATAGCGGAAAAATTATATCAATTACATTTAACAGTAAATGATCTTCCTGAAGAAGTTTTTTCATCTTGGCGAGAACCACACGAAATAGATCAAATAAGTAAATTTTTGAAAGAAAAAAGCTAATCAAGCCGTTAAATTAAACGGAGATGATTAGCAGAAAAAATATTCTTAAAACTACGTTTAGGTTTAACCTTAGGCGTAGGGGCAAAAATATTTCTTAATGCCTCTTCAGTAACTACACCTTCTAATAAGACACCACTCTCAGAATTTTCATCTTCATTAAAAATAATGGTTGTAGGTGTCTTTCTAACTTTCCATTGATCAGCTAATTTTTGATCCTGATCGATAGATTCTTTAACGTAATTACTTTCGCGTAAGGATTTTATTTGTTCAAGATTAAACCCCAATTGTGATACAACTTTATCTGGTAAGCTGATTGGGCAATCATTAATACCAGGAGTTAATCTCTTTTGTAATGTTAAAAGAAATTTACGAGCTCGCTTATTTCCATATGCAATTTTGATTGCATGATAATCTTCCAAGGCTCTAGTAGTTGTCAAGGTATAGAAAGAAAATTGACATAGTTTTTGTGCCATCTGTCTTCTTCGATGAATATCATCTTGAGCTACTCCAACATTAGCAAGTGGAATAAAGTGATAGGTTACGTCAATATCTAAGTCGTTAATAGCTTTTTGAACTTTACTTTCTATATTATAGCAATATAAGCCAGTGGGATTTATGAAGAGAAAAATCTCAAACATATTCTCTAACTCCTCTTGTTAAAATTCTTAAATCTACTTTAACAAGAAAAATAAAATTCGACAAAAAATAAGCATTAAATTTAATATATCAGATTAAATTTTGTGAATGGTTGCTCTTGCAATTTTATTTTTATTTTGATTATTAATTGTTTGAGTAAACCCATACTTTTCTTGTAAAGCGATTTGTACTTTTTTAATCAAAGCTGGATTTTTGTTTTCAATCTCTAATTCAAAATCTTGATATCCATCTGGATAAGAAGTTGCATCTAAAGTTAATTCGCAATTTTCAGGCCCATTAGCCAAAATGCGATGAGTTTTACTCCAAGTAAATAACTCAAGTTTATTCTGCTTCTGATTAAAGTTTTTATCAAGATATTCGCCTACATTTTTTTCGAATTTAATATTTCTTCCATTTTTTGCTAGATCTACTAAATTTTGGGCATGGGTTAAATCCAATATGTCATTTATTTCGATTACTTCATGAAAATGTTTTTGAACTGGATCAAGATCTGGAACTTTTAAAGTTTGTTCAGCATGATCTTCATAAATGCGAATTCTTAAACTGGCCTGGTGCTTTTTTAAAACTTGATCACTGGTGTCAAAATAATTATTTGTTTGCATAAAATCTTCTTTGTGTGCAAAATCCTTACATAGATTGTCATAAGTATTTTTTGGAAGCAATGTTTTAGCTTCGATTTCACGATTTTTTGACATTTAGTTTCACTCCATTTCTAACTACTAATTATATGGTAAAATTACAGTGTTTGTTGAAGAAAGGAAATTTTTCATGGATTTAGATTGGGATAATTTCTTATGGCCTTATGCAGAAGCTGTTAGAGAGTTAAAGGTTAAATTTCGAGCATTAAGACAAAGCTTTTTAACCAAAGGAGAACACTCACCAATTGAATTTGTGATTGGGCGAGTAAAAACTGTCGATTCAATTAAAGAAAAAATGACGCGTAGAGTAATCAGTCCAGAAGTAATTGAAACTGATATGCAAGATATTGCTGGAATTAGAATTGTTACTCAATTTGTCGATGATATTTATAAAGTCGTTGATTTAATTCATGCGCGCGATGATATGGAAGTAGTTGAAGAACGAGATTATATTAAAAATGCTAAACCATCAGGTTATCGTTCATATCATATGGTAATTTCCTATACTGTTTATTTACCTGATGGACCTAAAAAATTAATTGCAGAAATTCAGGTTCGAACGATGGCAATGAATTTTTGGGCTACTGTTGAACATACTTTAAACTATAAGTATCAAGGTGAGTATCCGGAAGATATTTCTCAAAGATTGAAAACGACGGCAGAAGCAGCCTATCAACTTGACGAGGAAATGTCTTCGATTAAAGATGAGGTGCAAGAAGCACAAAGAATTTTCACCAGAAATAAAGGCAAGGAAAAGTCATGAAAGTTGCAATTGCACACAATAACAACGAAGAAACTTTAAAAGTTGTTGCAAAATTAAAAGAGCTTTTAGAAGAAAAAAATATTATCTATGATGCTAAATATCCAGATATAGTGATTACAGTTGGTGGAGATGGCACTTTAATTAATGCTTTTCATCGCTATGTTAACCAGATTGATTCAATTCGTTTTATCGGGATTCATACTGGGCATTTAGGTTTTTATACAGATTGGCGCAGTTATGATATTGATCGAATGATTGATGCATTGCTGCTTCGAAAACCTGAATCTGCTGCTTATCCTTTACTTGATGTAAGTTTGATCACAGAGGCTGGAGAAAAAAAGCATTATCTAGCTTTAAATGAATCAGCGATTAAAAGGATTTCGCACACTTTGGAAGCTGATGTGTATATCGATGATCAACTCTTTGAAAACTTCAGAGGAGACGGCTTATGTGTATCAACACCTACAGGATCTACTGCTTATAGTAAATCCTTAGGTGGTGCTGTTATTCATCCCAAGCTAAAAGCTTTACAGATGACCGAAATTGCATCAATCAACAATCGCGTTTTTAGAACTTTATCAGCGCCAATTGTTATCGCGCCAGATCAATGGATTACGGTAATTCCGAATGCTGATCATTTCGTATTGACCGTAGATGGTGAACGGAAAAATGTGCGTAATGCCAAAAAACTGGTCTTCAAAATTTCCAAACATTCTATTCAATTTGATCGCTTTGGCCATCATCATTTTTGGTCAAGAGTTAAAACTGCCTTTATTAGTGATAAACAAAATGACGATTTTTAAATTATTTGTTAAAAAAGATGATCCCAAAAAATTGGGCTCTTTTTTATTAAAAAATGGTTTTTCCCATCAAGCTTTGATAAAAGCACGTCATAATGGCGGCCTTGTATTGGTAAATCATAAGAGAAGATACAATAGCTATCATCTAAAAATAAATGATGAAGTAATTTTTATTCCTGCAGCAGAAAAGAAGAATCCATGGCTGCAACCGTCGGATAAAAAAATTGATGTAGTTTTTGAAAATAAAAATTATTTAGTGATTAATAAACCAGCGGGTGTTCTTTCCATTCCTTCGCGCTACGAAGATAAAGATGCGATTGTTAATCGCGTTTTAGGATATTTTAATCAGAAAGGGCAAAAAAATTTAAAGCCACATGTAATTACCCGTCTAGATAGAGATACTTCTGGCTTAGTAGTTGTAGGAAAAAATTCAGTTACGCACGCCCGTTTTAGTAAAATGGGGAAAGATAATTTTATTAAAAAGTATCATGCCATTGTTCATGGGAATTTTACTGAAAATGAACTTGAAGGCTTGATTAATGCACCAATTGATAAAGTCAGTAATGGGGTAAAGCGCGGAGTTGTTCAAAATGGCAAAAGTGCAAAGACTGAGTATTGTGTCATCGCACAGAAAAAAGGTTATAGTTTAGTCGAGCTACGCTTACTAACAGGTAGAACCCACCAGATACGCGTACATATGGCCTATAGTGGACATATTTTAGTAGGGGATCACTTATATGGCAGTCGTGATATTTTCCCTAGACAGGCGCTTAATTGCTTTTCAGTGACCTTTCAGGATCCTTTTACTAATGAAAAAGTCGCGCTCGAAATTAATGACCCAAGAGATATGACAAACTTGTGGAATAATCTATAATGATTATTCCTTTTTTTATAAGTTTATTTTTATAGTTTTTTGTTAAATGCTGCCAAATCAATTGATAAAAGAAAACGCTTTTAATACGATGAAGTTGATGATGACAAACTAGATAAAAAAGAGGAAAAGCATGTATTATTCAAATGGTAATTATGAGGTTTTTGCAGATGCGAAGAAGCCTGAAGGCGTAGATCATAAGTTATATTATCGGTAGCGGCTTAGCAAGTGCCGTTTTCTTAATTCGGGATGCAAAAATGAAGGACGAAAAGATCCATATCTTAGAAGAATTACCAGTTGCAGGTGGTTTTTTAGACGGTACTGATCGTCCGAATGCAGGATTCGTTGTTCGCGGCGGTCCGTGAAATGGAAAATCACTTTGAATGCTTATGGGATATGTATCGGTCAATTCCGAGTTTGGAAGTGCCAGGTGCTTCTTATCTTGATGAATATTATTGGTTAGACAAAAAAGATCCCAATTCTTCAAATTGCCGGTTAATTTATAAGCGTGGTGAACGTTTACCAAGTGATAGTGAATATGGCCTAGGTAAATGCAGCAATGAAATTGTGAAGTTAATTTTGACGCCAGAAAATGAGATTCAAGGCGAAACGATTAAAGACTTCTTCAGCGACTATTTCTTTAAGACTAATTTCTGGTCTACAATGTTTGCTTTTGAAAAATGGCATTCATTAGCTGAAATGCGTCGTTACTGCATGCGTTTTATCCATCACATTGATGGCTTGCCAGATTTTACCGCTTTGAAATTTAATAAATATTATCAATATGAATCAATGTTTAAGCCAGTGTTGGCTTACTTGAAAGATCATGGAGTCAAGATTGAATATGATGTTCATGTTAAAAATATTGAAATTGACCATGATGGTGATAAGAAGATTGCCAAAAAGATTTTAATCAGACGCGGCGATAAAGACGAAGAAATTTCGTTAACTAAAGATGACCTTGTTTTTGTAACTAATGGTTCAATTACTGAGAGCTCAACTTACGGTACTCAAAATACACCAGCTCCAATTAGTCATGAAAAGGGTATTTCTTGGAAATTATGGGAAAACTTGGCTAAACAAGATCCAAGTTTTGGTCATCCAGATGTCTTTTGTGAAAATATTCCAGAACGTGGTTGGTTTGTTTCCGCTACGACAACGATGAAGGCAAAGAAGTTGGCACCATATTTTGAATGTTTAACTAAGCGTAGTTTGTATGATGATCGTGTCAACGCAGGTGGAATTATTACCGTAACTGACTCAAATTGGGGCTTGAGCTTCACTATTCACCGTCAGCCTCACTTTAAGAGTCAAAAACCAAATGAAATTGTTATCTGGATCTATGCTTTGTACCCAGATACAGAAGGTAACTACATTAAGAAGAGAGTTACAGAATGTACTGGTAAAGAGATTGCTGAAGAGCTTCTTTATCATTTAGGTGTACCTGAAAATCAAATTTCTGAAGATGCTAGTGAAGAAAATCTGAATACTGTTCCAGTATATATGCCATATATTACTAGTTACTTCATGCCACGTCATGATGGTGATCGTCTAGCTGTTGTACCAGATGGTTCAGTTAACTTAGCCTTTATTGGAAACTTTGCTGAAAGCCCAACCCGTGACACCGTCTTTACTACAGAATATTCAGTCAGAACAGCCTTGGAAGCTGTATATACATTATTAAATGTTGATCGTGGAGTTCCTGAAGTCTATGATTCAATCTTTGATATTCGTCAACTCTTACGTGCAATGTATTACATGGGCGACAAGAAGAAGTTAGTAGATCAGGATCTTACTCTGCCACAAAAATTGGCGGTTAAAGCAGGGATGAAGAAGATTAAACGGACCTGGGTTGCCCAGTTGTTGAAAGAAGCAAATTTAATTTAGTGTAAATAAAAATGACCTTGAATTTTTCAAGGTCATTTTTATGCTTTCTTAGCATGATTTTTTATTTTGCGCATCGTAAAAAGGAAAAGCATTGAGACTAAGGCAATAATTACAAAAATTATAACTACTTTAATTAACCGTTCAGTATCTAAGTGCAAAATCGAATCGCCACCATAGGCATACAGATACGCCATTGGCATTGTTCCAATCGCCACGGGAATAATCCGTTTTTTATAGGTAGAATTAATTAATGTATTCATGTAAGCTACAGGGGCACAAGGAATGAAAGGTATCAGATAGCCAATTGTTAAACTAATCTGTGGATGATTTCCGGACATTAATTCATAAATTTTACTATGTTCCAAATTCTTAGGTGTGTATAAATGCTGTAAAAGTAAAAGTAATAAACTTTGTCCCAGAATGTCACTGATCCAATTGATGATAAAACCAAATGCTGGACCATAAAGAAGGCCATTTAATACACAGAAAATACCATTGGAGAGGCCCGGAATTGCTACACAAATTGCATTTAAAATAAACAAGAAGATGACATCACTTAAACCGTGGCTACGCACCATTTGTACCAATAATTTTTCATTATTAGAATCAAAATGAAGAAGTAGTCTTATTTCTGGTTGAAAATTAAGGTATAAGTGATAAAGAACTAAGAGGCCAAGGATTCCACCCAAAATAAAGAGCAGCACACGATATGTTATTCTTTTCATTATTGACTTCCTTTGCTTAATTTCTATTTTACTTTAAGAAAAAAGCGATGACCAATCATGGCATCGCCAATTTGCTATTTTGAAAATTATTTTTTAAATAAAACACGTGTCCCTTCAGGCACTCTAATATTTTTTTGCATCACCGTTAAGCAACCAGTTTCTGAATTTCTGGAATATAAGGTTGCATTATCGGTTGTTTGATTGGCAACAACAACATACTTTTCGCTTTCATCCCAATTAAAATCACGTGGGAAACTGCCAAAAGTTGAAACTCGTTGCACTAATCTTAAAGTGTGATCATCTTGAATTTGGAACACTACTATTGAATCATTTCCGCGATTTGAGATGTAAATAAATTGGCCATCGCTACTGATTTTAATTGCTGCAGCACCATTATGTTGCTTCCAATCTTCAGGAATTGTTGAGTATGTTGCAATATTTTCAAATGACCAATCTTGTTCATTAAATTTGACAACATTAACTTTGCTCGATAATTCGCCGGTGACATAAAAGTATTGGCCATCGTTTGAAAAGACGAGATGACGGCTGCCGAAGCCAGCCTCATTTTTATATGTTGCTAAATGTTTTAGTTTATTTGTTTTATCAGCTTGATAAAAATCAACACTATCATTGCCGAGATCACAAGAAACTAAATTGCCAGCTGGTGTTTGATCAAAAAAGTGAGGATGAGCACCATCGATTTGTTCCGGACGTGGTCCCAAGGTTTGAGCAGTATGAGTAATTGAGGTAAGTAAATTTAATTTTCCTTGCTCATCATATTTAAAAATGGAAAGTACACCAGTATGATAATTTGCTGTGTATAATAATTTTTCCTTGGAATTAATTCCGAGATAAGCAGGGGATGAACCGGGAGTATAGAAGTGATCTTGTTTTTCATAGCGACCGTCGATTAGTTTGTAGCTACTGATGCCACCTTCTTTGTCATTAGGCTTATCGATCGTAAACAATAGCTTTTTACTTATTTGAAAATAGGTAGGCCCGGAAACTTTAATAATATTACGTGCTTCTTCTAATTGGGCAGGCTTGTGAGATGAGTTAAAGGAAAGTTCGTAGATTCCTTGTGATTGTTTCATAGTATAACCACCGATTAAAACTTCCATAATTTCCTCCATAAAATTTGTTTTCTTTTTAATTTTATACCATTAAAATAGGGAAGCAAAAATAAATAATTTTATTATGTTGTCTAAAACTAACACCTTTTGTTATGCTAAAATTATAGCTAAGGAGTTAATGATTATGAAATGGATTTCAACTATCGAAAAAATTGGAAAAAAAGCAATTGATACTAAAGATCAAATGATTATTCTTTTTGGTGAAGGAGCTAATCAAGATCTTGAAGATGTTTCTGTTATTCAAAAATTTGATGCAAAGATCCCAGTCAATGGCTTTGTTTTTAAAAAAGGCGACACAATTACAGTTGATGGCCAAACTTATGTTGCAAATTATGTAGGTCCAATGGTCGAAAGTAATATGAAAGCATTAGGCCATGCCACACTATTCTTTAATAGACCTGTTCCTAAGACGCCTTTGGCTAATGCAGTTTATTTTGATCCAGATGTTAGCCAAGAATTACCTAATTTTAGAGTTGACGATGATATTGTTTATGAACATATCTAAACTAGGGCGGATTAATTGATGAAGCAAAAGAGTAATTCTAAAAGAGCCAGTTTCTTTGAAAAATGGTTCTTGAATAATCGGTTTAGCGTAATTTTATTTAACCTATTATTATTTTTCCTAATTATTTGGGTTTTTAATAAAATTTCCTTTGTTTTAAATCCGGCTTGGGTATTTTTTAGTGCGATTTTGCCACCAGTTTTATTGGCGATAATTCAATATTATGTAATGAATCCGCTTGTTGACTGGTTAGAAAAGCATTGGCGAATACCAAGAGTTGTAACAATTATTGCCCTATTTTTATTAGTAATAGTAATTTTGATTTGGATTATAAATACAATAATTCCGATTGTTCAAGGTCAGATTAATGCATTGATAAAAAACTGGCCGCATATTTGGGATGATGCAGTCAATGCAACCCAAACGACGTTAAGGGATCCTAGATTACACAGTGTTCGCGGGAATATCGATAAAATTGTAGATAATACGCAAAAAACTTTATTTAAATCGGGTCAGGATGCAGTTAATGCAACAATTACGAATATTTCTTCAGCTGTAAGTATAATTACGATGATTGTTATGACACTTTTGACAGCTCCATTTATTTTATTCTTTATGTTAAAAGATGGTCATGAGTTACGTCCATATTTAACTAAGTTTGCACCACAACGTTGGCAAGATAGTTTTAGCAAATTGTTGTATGATATAAACTATGCTTTGGCTTCTTATATTCGTGGTCAAATAACGGTTGCTTTCTGGGTCGGCGTTATGTTTGCAATTGGTTATACCGTTATTGGTTTACCTTATGGCTATGCTTTAGCTATTTTGGCTGCTTTTCTAAATTTGATTCCATATTTTGGAACGATGATTGCATTTATTCCAGCTTTAGTAATTGGAATTATGACTTCAGTTCCAATGTTTATTAAAGTATTAATTGTCTTTTGTATTGAGCAATTAATTGAAGGAAGATTAATTAGTCCTTTAGTAATGGGAAATAAATTAGAGATGCATCCCATCACCACTATTTTGCTACTGATCGGAGCCAGTGCAGTTTGGGGCCTATGGGGTGTAGTTTTTGGAATTCCAATCTATGCTATCTTGAAGATTATCGTTTCTCGTGTATACAATTATTATCGAAAAGCATCTGAAGTATTTGATGATGAAGATGACTCAACCACGAGTGAAAAAACAAATTTAAAAGAAAATTGAAAATAGACGTGGTTATTATTACCACGTCTTTATGCTTAAAGGAGAAAAAATGACAAATCACGTTGTATTGTATGAACCATTGATGCCTGCAAATACTGGTAATATAGCTCGTACCTGTGCTGGTACAAATACTGTTTTAGATTTAATCGAACCGTTAGGCTTTCAAATCGATAATAAAAAGATGAAACGAGCAGGTTTAGATTATTGGGATAAAGTTGAAATTCATCGTCATGATGATTTAAATGCATTTTTAAAGTCACTAAAGCCCAATGCTGAGATGTACTTAATCTCTAAGTTTTCTTCTAAAAACTATTCTCAAGTAGATTATACTGATCCAAGTAAAGACTATTATTTTGTATTTGGCAAAGAGACTACTGGTTTACCAGAAACTTTTATGCGAGAATATTATGACCGCAATTTAAGAATCCCGATGTCAGATAATATTCGTTGCTATAATTTATCTAATTCGGTAGCAATGGTTTTACTTGAAGCATTGCGTCAGCAAGGCTTTCCAAATATGGAAACCAGTCACCACTATAAAAATGATAAATTGAAAGATGATTATAATCGTCCGCAGCGTTATGAGCGTAATTTAGGAGATGAATAAAGATGGAATTTGATAAAGAAACCCCAATTTTAGTACATTCATTTCATTATGATTTAAATGAAGAACCTAAAGTTAAAAACGACGTTAATGTCACTTTTAGAAAAGCTGCTAAGCAAAATGAAGATGGTACAACTGATGAGGGAAGAAACGGTAGCTATTTTGAAGTTGCAGTTTTATTTGATGTTTCTCCAGCCCCAGGTGATTTCACGGTCAGTGGTCGAATTAGTCAAATTGTCAATTTGCATGATTATTTTGGCGACGGACAAGATTTAGATAAAGATGATTATGCGCTCTTAAGTAGACCTTTAGTAGAATATATTGAAACTTTGACTTATGAAGTAACCCAAGTAACGCTTGATCAACCTGTTAACCTGAATTTTAAAGCTAATTTTGATTAATTAGGTGAATCCATGCCCAAGAAGAAAAATAATAAAAAAGTTAGCAAAAAGAAAAAACAAGAAGAGACTTTAGGGTGGGTTACTGCTGGAATTGTCCAAGTTTTAATAGCGGTGTTTTCCTTTGAAAAAATTGGTTGGCTTGGTAAACAGACAGCTAATTTAGTACGTTTGTTTTTTGGTGATTCATATATATTGGCTAGTGCTTTATTAGCTTTATTTGGTTTAGTAATGGTAATTTATGGTCAACCAGCTCATCTAAAAGTAAAACGTAGTGTGGGGCTTTGTTTAACAATCTTTGGTATTTTATTGATACAAAGCAGTTTGTTTTTTAGTCAAGATCAAGTTAATAGCGCCTTTATGAATGCTTATTGGCATGAAATGATTAGGGAATTTGCCAGAGCCAATGTTACAACTTCAGTTGGTGGAGGATTATTAGGTACGCTTGGCTTTCAACTCTTGTATCCTTTATTAGGACAAATAGGACTAAAAAGCATCGCTATTATTATGATTCCAATTGGAATTTTAATGTTCTTTGATGTTAAATATCGGACAATTATTGAAAAATTTCAGCATTTTAGTCAAGGTTTTATCAATAAAAATAAAGAAGCTGGCGATAAGTTAATTGATAAATATGCTGAGATTCGCGAGAAGCAATCTGAAAGAAAGGTGAAAAAGAAATCTAATCGTGATCAACTTGAGGATCCTTTAAAAGATGATGAATCATTTTTTCCAAATATTTCTGATTTTGATAAAGAGGATAATGATTCAACTATTTTGCCTGAAGATGAACAAGATGCAGAGTCAATTGAAGAACCAGCAATGCCAGAGGTAATTACTCCGACTCCTAATGTTGACGAAACAGCGACAGAACCTGAGGATAAGAAACCAAGTTTTTATTCAGATGATCATCCTTTTGCTGAAGTTAATAACGGTCAGTCGCCTTTACCTAAAGCACATAATTACAGTGATGAAGATAAGAAAGTTTTACAAGAACTTGAGAATGTTGATCACGGAGAATTAAATACAGAAGCAAAAATTAATCTCCATTATAAAAAGCCACCTTTGACTTTACTTGATCCGATAAAAAATGCAGATCAGTCTACAGATAAAGAATTGATCAATAAAAATACCCAAATTCTACAGTCTACCTTTAAAAGTTTTGGCGTTAAAGTAATTATTAAGAAAGCAATTTTAGGACCAACCATCACGCGTTATGAAGTGCAACCAGCGGTTGGCGTAAAGGTTAGCAGAATTGTTAATTTGGCAGATGATTTAGCACTGGCTTTGGCTGCTAAAGATATTCGTATCGAAGCACCAATTCCAGGTAAGCCTTTTATTGGAATCGAAGTTCCTAATAAAACTACTTCAATGGTTTCATTTAAAGACGTGATGCTACATCAGGATCCTTCTTCTAAAAAGCATCCAATGGATGTTCCGCTTGGCAAAGATGTTGCTGGCAAAATAATTTCTGCTAACTTAGCCAAAATGCCCCACCTACTGATTGCCGGGTCAACAGGTTCCGGTAAGTCAGTTGCAATTAACACTATTTTGACTAGTATCTTGATGAAGGCACGTCCAGAAGAAGTTAAATTAGTTTTGATAGATCCAAAAATGGTAGAACTCTCAGTTTATAATGAAGTGCCTCATTTATTAATTCCAGTAGTAACTGATGCAAAATTAGCAGCAAATGCTTTGCATAAAGTAGTCAAAGAAATGGAGCGGCGTTATAAGCTGTTTGCGGCTAGCGGTGCTCGTAATATGAAAGAGTATAATGCTAAAGTCGATGAAAATAATCGTGATAAATCAAAGCTGGTCATGGAAAAACTACCATACGTTCTTGTCGTGGTCGATGAATTAAGTGACTTGATGATGGTTGGTGGTCATGATGTTGAAGGTGCAATTGTCAGATTAGGACAAATGGCTAGAGCTGCCGGTATTCACATGATTTTAGCAACACAGCGTCCTAGTGTTGATGTTATAACTGGTTTGATTAAAGCTAATGTTCCATCTAGAATTTCTTTTGCTGTCTCTAGTGGAGTTGATTCAAGAACTATTTTAGATCAAACTGGTGCTGAAAAACTTTTAGGTCGCGGTGATATGCTCTATATGCCGATTGGTGCCTCTAAACCAGAAAGAATTCAAGGTGCTTATATTGCTAGTGATGAAGTTGAGAAAGTGATTGACTGGGTTAAGAAACAGCAAAAAGCAAGTTATGATCAAAATATGATTCCGCAATCAGGTACAGCCAAATCAGCCGAAACTAGCGATGATGAACCTGATGATGAATTTTATGAGCCAGCAGTTGAGTTAGTTAGAAAACAACAGACAGCTAGTGTTTCAATGCTACAAAGAAGATTCAGAATTGGGTATAATCGAGCAGCTAGAATTGTCGATGAAATGGAAGCAAAGGGAATTGTCGGTCCATCCGAAGGATCTAAACCTCGACAGGTACTTTTACCAGCTAAGAAAGATGAAGATCAAAATGCTAACAATTAATACTTCAATTAAAAAGAATAATAAATTTTTAACAGCCACGATTGGCTGTTTTTTGCGTTTTCCTTTAACTAAACACAATCTAGCTTATGCAAGTTTATTAGCTAGAATGCAGATGAATGCAAGTTTATACTTTCCAACTATTTCACAGCAAAAGCAAGAATTATCTGAGCTGTATGATTTACAGTTTGAAGTTGTTCCGCAACTTTTTGGTAATCAAATTGTCCTGTCTTATATTGCTAATTTCGTTGAACCGCTTGAATTATTAGATCCAAACTATACTTATGAAAAAATTGTTGAAGATTTAGCTTTAATTATTGAGCATCCTAGTTTTGATGAAAAATTAGTGTCGATTAGTCAACAGCAACTAATTGCAGAATATCAAGAGATAATGCAGGAACCAGAAAATATTGCTTTAGATCGCTTTTTTAGGATTTGGTATCAAAATAATCCAGATTATGCAGATAATTTTATGGGATCAATTTCTGAAATATCTGAGGCAACTGTGGGTAAGATGAAACAATTTGCTGATAATTTGCGAAGTGTTCCTGCCGTTTTGATTGGTTTGGCTAGAGATAAGAAATATTTAAGCAAATTATTGAATGAAGAATTTAAGTATGCTGGTCTTTTAAAAGAATTTGCTCCAAAAAATACTGTAATTCCACCGGCTAAGATTTTATCAAGTGAAAGTGAAGTAGCGAATAACTTACAGTCGCAGTTACTGTTAGGTTATGGATATAAACAACCAATTGATTTTAGAGAGCAAATTGTTGGTTTAGTTTTAGCGCAGTACCTTGCCGGGGACCAATCTTCGAAGCTGTTTGTTAAAGTGCGTGAACAACTTGGTGCGGCTTATGCCGTTGAAGCAACTAATTTTGCTAATAATTCACTATTTTTGATAAATGCTGGAATTAATAAAAATCAAGCTACTGAAGCAATAAAAATAATTAAAGATGAAATGGAACAAATTAGTTCGGGGAAAATTGATCTTGATTTATTGAAACAAGCTAAAAAATCTTTGGTTAATATTCAAAAAATAGGAGAAGATCATGAAAATTGGCAATTAGCACATTTACTAAGAAATGAACTTTATCCTTCGCGAGTTGAGGTTGATCGGATCAAAACGATTAAATCAATTAGTGAAAAACAAATTCATAATTTTGCTCAAAATCTATTTTTAAATGAAAGTTACCTTTTAAAATGAAATCACCAAAATGTATTAAACGAAATTATAAGTCAGGCTTTAGCGCAGAAGTTATTTTTAAACCACATTTTAACCAAAAATTCTTTGGCATCATTGTTGACTTTGGTAGTAGTGATCCGCAAAAATTGCCGGGGACAGCGCATTTCCTAGAGCATAAATTATTTGATAAAAAAGATGGCGATATTTCGAAGCAATTTGAGCAGTTAGGTGCAGATGTAAATGCTTTTACTTCATATAACGAAACCATGTTTTACTGTAGCGGTGTAAATAATGATTTAAAACTGGTTAAGCTATTATTTCGGTTGGTAGGAGAACCACATTTTAACCAGAAGAATGTTCAAGCAGAAAAACCGATTATTGAGCAAGAATTAGCGATGTATCAAGATAATCCTAATTGGCTAATCTCCAATACTTTAATGCAAGAAATGTTCGCTGATTCAAATTTAGGAATTGATGTTGCTGGTAGTAAAGAATCAATTGAGAAAATTTCTGCACAGGAATTGATGAAAGTTTATCGGGCTAATTATGTAGCGTCGCGAATGCATTTTGTTCTTTGTGGGGATTTTTCTGAATATCAAAGTCGCAATCTTTTACGGGAAATCGGTAAATTACAAGCAAAATACTTGAATGAAAAACAAAATCCGTTAAAAATTAAAATTGAAACTGGTAGTTTAAGAGATAAAGTACTTAACTCAGAAAATAATTCCAATCTTTTTGGACTAGGCCTATATTTGCCAAATTTTAAGAAAGTATTATCAAGTCTTGATTTGGCTCAAATTATGTTAGAAATAATGTTAGAATCAAAATTAAGTGTGATGAGTCCGTGGTTTGAAAAAGTTAAAAGTCAGGGTTTATTGAATAATCCACTTCAAATGACGGTAAATTACACCCGCGAGGGCAATTTTGCTACTATTTATGGTATTAGTAATGAAAGTGAAAAAGTAATTTCTGCAATTAAAACGGAATTAGCGAAGCCATTAGATGTTTCTAGAAGAACTTACTTAGATAAGTTTTTAAATCTTAAGAAAAAAGAATGGCTAGCGCAGACCGTTCGCGCTCAAAATGATATTTCATATTTATCGATTGAGACAGCAGAGGAAAGCTTGAATCACGAGAATATTTTTGAAAATATTGAGAAATTACAAGGGATAACGCTTGAGGAGTTTATCACACTTAATTCAGAACTTATCAAAGATTTTAATGTTTGTTCAGTGAGATTAGAGAAAGGAATTTAAAATGAAAAGAGCAATCGTATTCGGTGCCACTGGCGGAATTGGCCAAGCAATTTCAGAAGAATTAGCTGCCGATGGTTGGTCTTTGTATGTTCACTGCAATCAAAACTGGGATGAAGCTCTTAAATTGAGTCGTGATCTTAGCAAAAATTATCCTAAACAAGATTTTTTACCAGTAAAATTTAATTTCTTATCTAATGAGCAGCAGTTAATTTCATTCGTCGATTCTTTGCTCCCAGTGAATGCGGTGGTTTTTGCTCATGGAATAACAAAATATGGCTTTTTAGGGGAACAATCACTTAACCAAATAGAAAAAATAATTCAGATTAATTTGACGGTGCCGATAGAGTTAACTAAATTATTCGAAAAGACTTTAATTAAGCAAGATTTTAGTCGAATTGTTTATTTGGGTTCCGTTTATGGTGGTCAAGGCAGCGCCCTAGAAGCCGTTTATAGTGCTACTAAGGCGGGCTTAAGTAGGTTTAGTCAGGCCTATGCTAGAGAGATTGCTTCTACTAACTTAACAGTCAATGTTGTGGCTCCTGGCGCAATTGATACTCCCATGAATAGTATGTTTTCACCAGATGTAATGGAAGAAGTTAAAGAAGAAATTCCGGCTTCAAGGTTAGGTAAAGGAGAGGATATAGCTTTTTGGATTAAAACTTTGCTTGATAAGAGAAGTTCATATTGTACTGGACAAACAATTTATGTCAGTGGTGGCTGGCTTTTGTAACTAGTAAGTTAGACTTATAGTTTTTATGGTATACTCAATTTGTTAATCTAAAATTTGAAGAGGTAAATATGGCTGATATTGGAGATAAATTACGCAGTGCTAGAGAAGCTAAGGGACTTTCAATTGCTGATATTGAAAAAACAACCAAAATTCAAAGTAGATATCTAACTGCGATAGAACAAAATGATTTTGATAAATTACCAGGTGATTTTTACGTAAGAGCATTTATTAGACAATATGCTCAAATAGTTGGATTAGATGGTAAGGAACTATTAAGTGAATATCATCAAGATCTTCCTGAATCTAAACCAGATGAATATGTAGAAAATTCTATTGATAATAAGAGCGAAAAAGTTCGGGAAACAACAGATAATAAGAAAAATCTTTGGCGAAATTATTTGCCTAAAATCGCTATTGGCTTAGGTGCAATAATTGTAATCTTAATTATTTACGTCCTATATGCACGTTTGTCATCCAGTGGCAAGAATAATAGTAACGACAACAATGTTGCTATCACTTCCCAATCTTCTTCTAAAAAGAGCAGTACCCCGGTTGCTAAGAAAAAGAGTAGTGTAAAGATTGCTCCTTTAGGCAATAATCAATATCGTATATCTGGTCTTAAGAATAATCGAAAATTAGAAGTAAAAGCGGGAGACATTAGAACTAATGCTACTATTTCAGTAAACGGTGTTATGCAATGGAGTAATCCTTTAGATGCAGGACAAAAACATGTTTATGTTTTACCTGCAGATGCTAGAAACGTTGTAATAACATTCGGTAATGATCGTGGCAGTTCAATTAAGATTGCTGGTAAACGTGTGAAATATAGTGCAACTGGTAATTATTTGTCATTAACTTTATTAATTGAAGGAGCTAAGACTACAAATAATAATCAAAGTAGCTCTACTGCAAATAGTTACAGCTATCGTCAAAGTAATCAACGTCAAACAAATCAGAGTAGTCACGTTCAGTCTTCATCTGTTCAAAGCAGTCAAAGACAAACTAACCAAAGTAGCCATTCTACTGTTACCCAATCAAGTGCAAGTACTAATCAAAAACAAAGTCACTAATAATTAATATGAGGAGAAAAAATGAATTTACCAAATAAATTAACAATGTTTAGAATCTTTATGATTCCAGTATTTATGTTGTTATTAATTTTTCGGACATTAACATCAGGATATACTGCACCAGTCGGTATAATGCATGGTCAAGTTGTTTCTTGGCTACAAGTAATTGCGATGATTGTTTTTGCAGTTGCCTCTGTAACAGATTGGCTTGATGGTCATATTGCGCGTGCTCGCAACTTGGTAACTAATTTTGGTAAATTTGCAGATCCTCTTGCTGATAAAATGTTGACAATGACTGCATTTATCTTTTTAATTTCACTTAACTTGGCTCCAGCATGGGTAGTTGCAATTATTGTTTGTCGTGAATTAGCAGTTACTGGTTTACGTTTAATTGTAGTTGAAAATGATGGTGAAGTTATCGCAGCCAAGATGCCAGGAAAAATTAAGACAACAGCACAGATGTTATCAATTATTTTCTTGTTGTTAGGCGATCCATATTACATTGGCACAGTTTTACTTTACATTGCATTAATTTTTGCAGTTTACTCAGGATATGATTACTTCCATTCATCATGGAGTGTATTTAAAGGTTCGATGTAAAAAATAATATTTTTGTTTCTGACCACAATAATTCTTGAGTAGAATTACACAAAAAGGTTTCTGGGAAAAAACTAACTTCCAGACCATGAAAAAAGCGATGAACTTCATAAGAAGTCATCGCTCTTTTTGTATACTTTAAACCCATTACTTGATATTATTTAATCACCACAAAAAAACAATAGAAAGTGGGCTTAAACATGTATCAAAATTATATCACAGGACAAACTACTTTATCATTAAATTTAGATTTTTCGATCCCTGCAAATCACATTGCC
>JAHLFT010000098.1 GCA_018883635.1 Candidatus Lactobacillus pullistercoris | reverse complement strand
TGATGCAGTGAGCTTATCAGTAGCCGCCAGCTCAAAGCCATATGTTAAAAGCAAATATCAATATCAAATAGATTTTAAAATGGCCTGCTGTATTTGGCGACGATACTTTAGAATAAGCGATAATTCAGATGTAAGCTTTGCACAATTAGTGCTTGATATGGCATCTTATATAACTCCAATTCGACCGGGAAGAAAAGATAAACGTAATTTAAAACCAAAATTAGTTATCAGTTTTCCTTATCGTTTGGCAGCTTAGATTAATTAAAAAGTGGCTATCCTAGGATGGCTTATTTGTGCTATCAAAAAAAGACATTACCAAGAAAAGTAATTCGATAAATGTCTCAAAAAATATTGTCAGATTTGTTAATGTCTTAACTTAATGACATTGGAAGATGATTTCTAAGCCTTTTTTGTATTGATAAAATATTTTAGTTATCTCAAAGTGTAAAATTAGATAGTAAGAATAGTTAGGATGTGAAAACAGTGAAAAAATTAATTGTAGGAATGATTGCGCATGTTGATGCAGGCAAGACTACTTTATCAGAGGCTCTTCTTTATGAAGCCGGTAATTTACGCAAATTAGGGAGAGTCGATAATGGGGATGCATTTTTGGATCCTGATAAGATAGAAAAAAAGCGGGGAATCACCATTTTCTCGCATGAAGCCCAATTAACGATGCCTGATTTAAAATTAACTTTGCTTGACACACCAGGTCACATTGATTTTGCCGCTCAAACTGAACAAGTATTAAGTGTTTTGGATTATGCAATCTTAGTCATTTCTGCAGCAGATGGTGTAACTAGTTTTACTAAAACTTTGTGGCATTTACTAGAAAAATACCAGGTACCAGTATTTATTTTTGTTAATAAAATAGATGCACCTGATATGAAGAAAGAAGCTATTTTAAATAAATTGCGCGAATACTTAACTGAAAATTTTATTGATTTTTCAACAGAAGATGAAGGCTGGGAAGAAAATATCGTTAGCGTAGATGAAAATTTGCTTTCTAAATATTTAAATGGAGAAAAAATCTCTGAAATTGAGATTCAAACCTTGATTAAAACCAGAAAGATTTATCCAGTTTATTTTGGTTCCGCCTTGAAGTTAACAGGTATAAAAGAGTTTTTAACTGGTTTAACCAAGTGGACACATACTTCTCAACCACAAGCAGAATTTGCGGCACGCGTCTTTAAAATTTCACATGATGAAAAAGGTGAAAGATTAACCTGGATTAAAGTCTTAGGAGGAGAATTAACGGCTAAAACAGAATTGTTACCAGGTGAAAAAATTGATCAGATTCGAGATTACGATGGAATTAAATTTAAGGTTTTACCGCGAATTTCGACAGGAGAAATTGCTGCAGTTACTGGACTTGAATCAACTTATCCAGGGCAAGGCTTAGGCAGTGAAAAAGATAGTCCAAGTGCAAGTCTGCGACCGGTTTTGTCCTATCGGGTAAAGCCACAAAATAAGGATTTAAATCAATGTTTATCGGCACTTAAAATTTTGGAAGATGAAGATCCGCAGTTACATGTTGATTGGTCAGAGCATTTAAGTGAAATTCATTTGCATGTAATGGGTAAAATTCAACTTGAAGTCCTGCAACAGTTATTGCAAGATCGTTTTGGGATTATTGCTAATTTTGATGAAGGCAATATTTTATATAAAGAAACAATTACTGAAAGAATTGAAGCAGTAGGACATTTTGAACCTTTACGTCATTATGCGGAAGCTCATTTCCTTTTGGAACCGGGCAAGCCAGGTAGTGGCGTAGTTCTAGCTAATAAATGTAACTTAGAAGTTTTAGATAAAAATTGGCAACATCAAATTATGACCGCTTTAGCCAATAAAGAACATCGTGGTGTCTTAATCGGAGCACCGTTAACTGATATCAAAATCACTTTAATAGGCGGTCGTGGTAGTAATGTTCATACTGTTGGTGGCGATTTCCGTGAGGCGACTTATCGCGGAGTGCGTCAGGGATTGATGGAGCTAAAAGTTAAAAATGCTTGTAAGCTACTGGAACCATGGTATAGTTTTTACCTAGAAATTCCGTCAACCCAAGTGGGACGTGCACTCAATGATATTCAAAAGATGAATGGCTGTTTTAATGAACCAGTTACTAAAGGTGAGATGACTACAATTATTGGTCAAGCACCAGTTTCAGAAATGCGTGATTACATCAATGAAGTAAGAAACTATACGCATGGGCAGGGACAATTGGAGTGCGTTTTTTCAGGTTATCAAACTTGCCATAATAGTGAGGAAATAATTAGTTCTAGTAATTATGATGCAGTTTCAGATTTAGAAAATACGCCGAATTCAGTGTTCTGCTCACATGGTGCAGGGCATACTGTTAGTTGGGATAAGGTTCCAAATTTTGTCCAATATCCATATCAATTTTCATTATAAAAGTATATAAAAAGAGCGTTGAATCAGATCAACGCTCTTTTTTAGTTCTAATTAATTATTTAGATTTAGAACTTGTTCTTGTCCAAAGCAACTGGAGAATCAGGCTTTTCACCATTAATCATCTTCAAGTTGTTGTCGAATGCCTTAACTACCATGTTACGTACAGCGTGAGTAGTGTAGAAGGCGGTGTGTGGAGTTACCAATACGTTTGGACGATCGATTAAGTCTGCTAAACGCTTGTCTGGGAATTCTTTGCCTTCCCAATCTTTGTTAAATACACCAACTTCGTCTTCGTAAGTATCCATAACGAAGCCGAAGATCTTACCTGAGTCCAAACCACGGATTACGGCATCAGTATCAACAAGTGGACCACGTGAGCAGTTTACAATTACAACGCCATCTTTCATTTCCTTGATTGAGTCGTCGTTGATCATGTGAACGTTAGCTGGAACGTCTGGTACGTGAAGTGAAATCACATCAGCTTGCTTGTACAAGTCATCAAGTGAATCTACGTAGTAACCCTTCTTTTCAAGTTCTGGGTTCTTGAAGATATCGTAAGCAATAACCTTTGCACCGAAACCTTCCATAATACGCATAAATACTTGACCAATGTGACCAGTACCTACAACACCGACAACTTGGTCACGAACTTCACGGCCGATAGTTGGTGCCCAACGTAAATCACGTTTAGCCATCTTTTCGTCCATGCGCTTGTCTTGACGTAATACACGTGC
>JAHLFT010000008.1 GCA_018883635.1 Candidatus Lactobacillus pullistercoris | reverse complement strand
ATAAGAACGACATTTTCATATACTATTTCTCCAGAACATACTTTTACATATATTTTGAATGAAATTAATGGTACAGCTAGAACTAAAGATGGCAAAATCAAAACATTTCAAATATCAGATTTAGCAGATGCGTTTAATGATATTGAAAGCACTAAAGACAGTGATTTCGAAGGCCTATTTGCTGACGTTCAACTATATTCACCTCGATTAGGTACAAATGCACAAAAGCAAGCTGATACTATTGCAAATGTTATAAAAGCAATAGGCGATTTAGAATTAGTTAACCAAGTTGATAATAAGGATACTTTAGGTGATGCTTATGAATATTTAATCAGTCAATTTGCCTCTGAATCTGGTAAAAAAGCAGGCGAATTCTACACTCCGCAAGAAGTATCTGAACTTTTAACTAAGTTAACTTTAGTAGATAAAAATTATCCTGAAGAAATGACAGTATACGATCCTGCAATGGGGTCAGGTTCTTTACTTTTAAACTTTAAAAAGTACATTAAATTAGCTAATGGTCAAGCGGATAAAATCTTCTATTATGGTCAAGAAATTAATATGTCTACCTATAATCTTGCAAGAATGAACATGATTTTACATGGTGTAGATTCTTCAAACCAAGAATTGAGACGTGGAGATACTCTAGATGAAGATTGGCCACCTGTTTCTAAAACTATGTTTGATGCTGTGGTAATGAATCCACCATATTCCCTAAAATGGTCAGCTAATAAAGGATTCTTACAAGATCCAAGATTTAGTCCGTATGGAGTATTAGCTCCTAAATCAAAAGCAGATTATGCATTCTTGTTGCATGGCTTTTATCACTTAAAGAATACTGGCACTATGGCTATTGTTTTGCCTCATGGTGTCTTATTCCGAGGAGCAGCGGAAGGTAAGATTCGTAAAAAACTTCTTGAGAATGGATCAATTGATGCGGTGATAGGATTACCAGCTAACTTATTCTATAGTACGAGTATTCCTACCGTTATTGTGGTGCTAAAGAAGGATAAAACTGATAGAAACGTAATGTTCATTGATGCTTCTAAAGGCTTTGAAAAGAAAAAGAACCAAAATAAGTTAAGAGAAAAAGATATTCAAAAGATTCTTGATACTTATGAGAAGCGTAAAGATGTTGAACGTTATGCTCATTTAGCTAAATTCGATGAAATTGAAGAAAATGATTTTAATCTTAATATACCAAGGTACGTGGATACCTTCGTTCCCGAGCCGCCAGTAGATCTGAAGAAAGTGGCTGCTGACCTGCATGAAACAAATGTTGAAATTGAGAAAAATCAACGAGAATTGGTCGGCATGTTAAAGGGATTAACTTCAGATGATTCTGATATTATGGATGGTTTAGATGCCATTATAAAGGAACTGGAGGCCGAGCTTCATGAATAAAAAAGAGGTGAAAAAGGCTCCAATACTGCGTTTTAAGGGCTTCACTAACGATTGGGAGCAGCGTAAGTTAGGGACTGCTATAAAAATCATTAAGGATAAAAATAAAAATCAACATTCTTACCGTGCATTTTCAATCTCAAATATTAAAGGATTTATTGCACAAGATGAGCAATTTGGAAAGGATAATACCTATTCTAAAACTGACAAATCAACTAACTATATTGTTAAGCCTGGAATGTTTGCATACAATCCAGCTCGTATTAATGTGGGTTCAATTGCTTATCAAAATCAAACAGAACCAGTATTAGTAAGTTCTTTGTATGAAATATTTCAAACAAATTCCAAAATCGATGATTCATTTTTGATGAATTGGTTTAAAACCTCTTTATTTAATAGACAAATAAAACGTTTAGAAGAAGGCGGCGTTAGGCAATATTTCTTTATTGATAAAATGAAGGAAACTGAGATTAAACTGCCGTCAATTAGTGAACAAAATCAAATTAGTAAACTTCTTCAGTTAGTAAATAAAAATCTTGATCTTCAGCAACGAAAATTAGAACTGTTGAAAGCTTCAAAAAAAGCAGTTTTACAAAATATATTCACCGATACGAAAAGAGTACCTACGATAAGATTTAATACATTTTCAGAGAATTGGAACCAAAAAAGATTAAAACCATTTTTAATTAAATATAATAAAAAGGCGACGGTGAATAATCAATACCCTGTTTTAACCTCGTCAAGACAAGGATTGTTTTTTCAAAAAGATTATTATGACGGGAATCAAATAGCTTCAAAAAATAATATTGGATACAATATAGTACCTCGAAATTATTTTACATATCGACACATGTCAGATGATTTAATTTTTCATTTTAATATTAATACTATATGTGATTATGGAATTGTAAGTACTTTATATCCTGTTTTTACTACAACAAGTGAAATAGATTCTCAGTGGCTTCTTTATTATTTAAATCATAGCGTTGATATAAAAAAATATGCCTTACTTCAGAAACAAGGTGGATCACGCACTTACATGTATTTTTCTAAATTAGAAAGTTTAAAAGCTCATATACCAGCGCTGGCTGAGCAAAAGAAAATAAGCTCATTAATTTTTAAAATTGATGAACAGATTTATTTTCAACAAAAAAAACTTAAATATTTACAAAAATCCAAACGATTCCTTCTTCAAAATATGTTTATTTAGTCTTGCATAATAATGAAACCTCCTTAAACAATGTCAAAGTGACTAAAGTTTAAGGAGGTTTTTTATATGTCACAAAAGTATAGTACTAAGTTGTTTTATAAATATTATTTAGATTGGATTCATTTGTATAAGGATAACGCTGTTCGCCCTGTTACACTTAATAAATACTATTTAGTTCAGCGTAAGTTGCAGGAATTAGCACCTAATTTACCTGTCTCTTATACAC
>JAHLFT010000097.1 GCA_018883635.1 Candidatus Lactobacillus pullistercoris | reverse complement strand
ACTAAGCGCTTGATGCCCTTGTTACGAGTAGCCTTACCCTTATTGTTGTAGATATATGAATTATGGGTAATTACTCTTAAAGTACCATCAATATTTCCAGCCTTGATATATTCATCTTTACCAGCAACCTTGTAGTACTTAATACCATTAATTGTTACAGGGGTTTCAGCAACTACAACAGTTACATAGCTCTTAACAGTTGGCTTATCAATCTTGATACCCTTGTTATCGTAGAGGTAAGAAGCGTACATCAAGATCTTTTCAGTGGTCTTTTCTGCTGGAGTTTCAGTAGATGGGGTTAATGGCTCTGATGGAGTGTAGTCACCGCCGATGAAGTTAGGTTCACCGTTCAACTCTGCCCTAGCCTTTTCTAAGTTTGCTACGGCATCATCTACTGCCTTTTGGCTAGCATTCTTGTCGTTTAACAATTTAGTGGCTTGAGCAAGCGCTTCGTCGTAAGCCTGCTTTTTGTCTTGGCTAGCATTGTAGTATTTAGAATCGGTTGTCTTGCCGGCATTTGCTGCATCATATGCACTTTGAAGTTCTGTCTTATCGGTTGCTTTACCATTCAACGCATTCTTGGCTTCTTCTAAGGCCTGCTTGCCAGCCTCCACTTCCGCTTGAGTGGCGTTAGGATTGTCCAAGTAACCCTTGGCTTTGGTTAACGCTTCATCATATTTATCCTTGAGATCTTTACTTGCGTTGTAGTACTTAGAATCGGTTGTCTTGCCGGCATTTGCTACATCATATGCACTTTGAAGTTCTGTCTTATCGGTTGCTTTACCATTCAACGCATTCTTGGCTTCTTCTAAGGCGCTCTTAACCTCATTTACTTTTTGTTGAGTGGCTTTTTCATCTCCATAGACTTTTTCGGCATTAGCTAATGCAGCATCAAAAACACCTTTATTACTGGAGTTATAATACTTAGGATTATCTGCTTGGACTAGTGCCTTAGCCTCATCTA
The DNA here is from genome assembly GCA_018883635.1 of Candidatus Lactobacillus pullistercoris. Lineage (GTDB taxonomy): Bacteria > Bacillota > Bacilli > Lactobacillales > Lactobacillaceae > Lactobacillus > Lactobacillus pullistercoris. Next base: position 4,050 of record JAHLFT010000097.1, on the reverse strand, counting down.
TTACGGTCTTTAGGTCATCCTTATCAACTACTTCTGGATTTTTTGCAGCATCTCTTGCAAGCGCTTACGCTTTTAAGTATATTATTTTTTCTTTTTAAGCAAAAACTAATTTTGCAATAAAAAATATTTTAAAATGTATTTATAGGTAGAAAAAATGTTTGAAAAATAAGGAGCTAAAAACGCTTTCTAATTATGCAATACTAATTATCGTTAAGAGAAACAAAAAGATTTAATTTTAATCTTTTAGCGTTTGTTTTTTAATCTTAGGAGTAAATATATGCAAAATTTTAATTATTATAATCCAGTAAAAATTTATTTTGGAAAAGGCGAAGAACAAAAAGTCGGAGAATTAGCAGACGAATATAGTAAGAATAAAAAAGCTTTAGTACTTTATAGTGGTGATTATTATACAAAGCTTGGAATTTCTGATGTCATCAAAGAAAAATTTGGTGACAAAGGAATTGAGTATGTTGAAAATGGTGATATAGTTCCAAATCCACGTATCGAATTAATTGATAAGTTAGTTGGAATTGTTAAAGATAAAAAGATCGACTTTATTCTTGCCGTAGGTGGTGGTTCAGTTATCGATACTGCTAAAGCTGTTTCCGTTGGTGCATTATATGATGGTGACACAACGTGGGACTTCTTTACTGGAAAAGCAACACCTAAAGCTTCTCTTCCAGTCGGTGTATTTTCAACTGCTGCATCATCTGGTTCAGAAATGTCTAACGATAGTATTGTAAATAATGTTGATCATAAGTTAACTTTGGAAAATAATATAATTTTACCTAAATTTGCCATTATGAATCCGGAATACACACTTCATTTTCCATTATTCCAAACAGGTGCCGGTCTATCAGATATGATGACGCATATGCTTGAACGTTACTTTACTACAGTTAGGGACGTTAACTTAACTGATAGAATGTTTGAAGGAGCTATCCAATCATTAATGGTTGAAGCTATCAAGTTACGAGAAAATCCAACTGATTATCAAACGAGAGCAGAAATTATGTGGACATCAATTGCTGCACATAATAGTTTCCTCGAATGTGGTCGTGAACCTGGCTGGGGTTCTCACAGAGTAGAAAATGAATTAACTGCTAAATTCGGAATTACCCATGGTGAAGGAATGTCGATTGTTTTCCCTGCTTGGATGAAATATACTAGCCAATTTTTACCAGATAAATTTATTCAACTTGGCCTTCGTTTGTTTGGCTTCGATCGTTTTGAATACACTGATCAACAAATCATTGATATGACAATTAAGCGTTTCAAAGAATACTTCATGGGTGTTGGCATGCATGAAAATCTTGCTGCACTCGGAATTAAAGAAGATAAAAAGCTGTTTAAAGAAATAGGATTGAAAGCTACCAACAATGACAAAGATACTGTTGGTCACTATAAACCATTAAATTCAGATGATGTTGCTAATATTATTGAAATCGCAGTAAATCAAACCTTAAATTAATAAGCAAAAATATTGATTGATTAATCGGTTCATCCATATTCCCCTCCATAGAATCAAAACGAGCCAAATTCACATAAGCAATAAAAAGCAGAAACTATACAAAATTAGTATAATTTCTGCTTTTATATTATCTTAAAATACAAAAATACTATCGACAGTTATTACATAGTCGATAGCATTTTTTATTAATATTCTACTTTTACAGTTTTACCGCTATCCAATGATTTCCTACATGCTTCAGCCAATTGAACCGCTCTCAATCCATCAATTCCGCTTACAACTAATGGCTTGTCATTAGCAACAGATTGATAGAATGCTGCTAATTCACTAATATAAGCTTGTTTGTAACGATCAATGAAGAACCATGGCATCTTATCTAATTGAGTATTATCTTTTAAGTTCAATTCAACGGTTGAATTACGATCATTATCTGCTTTTGCCATGCCTTTAGGGCCGAATACTTCTGCACGTTGATCATATCCATAGACAGCTTGACGACTATTGTCAATAACACCTAGAGCACCATTCCTGAACTTCAAAGTTACAATTGCAGTATCAATATCTCCCAACTTGCCAATATTAGGATCAACTAACACAGCACCTTTAGCTGTAACTTCTTCTACCTCACTATCACTTAAATAACGAATGAGGTCTAAATCATGAATCATCATATCAAAGAATAATCCACCTGATACCTTTACATAATCCATTGTTGGTGGTTCAGGATCACGTGATGAAATTTTAACAATTTGTGGTGTACCTAATACATTATTTTGTACATAAGATCTAATTTTGGCAAAGTTATGGTCAAATCGACGATTAAATCCAATCTGTAATTTAACGCCGCACTCGTCAACATATTTAAGTAAATCTTTTATACGGTTTATATCAGTATCAATTGGTTTTTCACAAATAATATCAAGATGGCGACCAGCTGCTTCCCGAATAATCTCTGCGTGGGTATTCGTAGCTGAAGCAATCAAAACACAATCTACTTTTTCCTTATCAAGTAATTCTTTATAGTCTTTACTAAATTTTGGAACATTGTATTCATCTGCTAAATCTGCAAGTTTATCACTAAAAGGATCAGCAATTCCTACTACGTTGAACATTTCTGGCAAAGTAGAAATGTTTTTCAAGTGCATTTGTCCAATTCTACCCATTCCGATTAATACAATATTCAATCTTTTCATAATTTGCTTCCTTTCATTAATTATCTTTTAGTAATTCCAATCATTATTGCACCGGCAACCACAAGAATAAGACCAGCAATAATAAACTTCTTTTCTTTGCTTGTCTTTGATTCATGCAAAATCCATAATCCACCTAAAGTAGAAATAACTACGTTTAATTGTGAAAATGTGAAACCAACTGCAACCCCATTTATTGCATTTGAGAATAAAATCCCTAGATTACCAACTTCAAAGAAGGCACCTGTTAACATGTTTTTCCAAGTAGGAGTGGCAAACATTTCTTTATCATGTTGAGTAGCAACAAGAATTAATGTCGTTACAAACATTGCAATAGCTTGTGGGAGAATTACATCCCAACCATTAAGATGAAATGCTGCAGGAAAAGAAGCATAACCAATAAAACCAATTGAAGAAATAAGAAGAATGATCATGCCCTTTTTAACATTGGTTCCTGCCGGGCCTTTATTTTCATGATAAGCAGTCATTGTAATTCCGATAATAATGATGATTAAAGCTGCGATTCCTAATACCCATTGAGTTGGATCTGTCCACTCATGTAAAAAAATTGCTCCTACTAACGCTGTACCAAACAACTGCTCACCAGTCGAAATTGGCATTGTCATTGATACACCGACAAGATCATAACTTTTTACTTGGAGTATCATACCAACACTCCAAAATACACCACAAAGAATTGATCCAATAATCAATGAACTAGTAATATGTGGTGGCTTAATAAATGCAACAATTATACCTACTAAAAGTACTGTAAAAACCATACCAGTAACTTTTTGAGTAAATTTACCGCCAACTAACTGCATACATAATGCTTGTAAGCCCCAACCTAATGCTGGAGCTAATGCAAGTAGAACTCCTGACAAAGTCATAACTGTTCACCCACTTTTTATATAGTTTTTAGTAATTATTATATAAGCGCTTACAGTTTTCATCTTAGATCAATATTGTGAAAATGTAAACAATATTTAGTACATTTTTGCACTAAAAAAGACGGCCTTATGACCGTCCATTTATTTTTACCTCATTTAATTAAACTAAAACCAATCTAACCTCTCGATGAGCTGCAGTTGCAATTTCATTAATTAATCCCATCGAAACATTCATTGAACCAGCCTCAATTCTGCCAATAGTAGATTGAGGCTTTCCGACATACTTAGCAAATTCTTTTTGAGTCATGTTTAAATCATCACGCATATCACGAACTAGCACAGCTGCATCAAGATTTAAGCTTTCTTGCTCATAGCCTTTTCTTAACTCTGGATGCTTTTTAATATCATTTTTAATATAATCTTGAATTTTACTCATATTTTTAGTCCCAATCTATTTCCTTAAAAAAATCATCATACTCAACAACCTTAACATTCTTCT
>JAHLFT010000096.1 GCA_018883635.1 Candidatus Lactobacillus pullistercoris | reverse complement strand
AATGATACGGCGACCACCGAGATCTACACCTCTGAGGCTCGTCGGCAGCGTCAGATGTGTATAAGAGACAGTATTCATACTTTGCACAGAATAAGCAAACAAACCAGAATTATCTGTCTTAAATTCGATATGACCGTCATTATTTAAGACTTGTTGATATTTAGCTAAAAAGCTCTTATAAGTCAATCTACGCTTTTCGTGGCGGGTCTTTGGCCATGGATCACTAAAGTTTAAGTAAATGACATTTGTGCTGTTTTCAGGGAAGAAACAGTTAATATCAGCCGCATCCCCACGCAGAATTTGCAAGTTATCTAGACCCTTTTCAAGCTTAGTTCTTAAAATAATTCCAGCAGCGGTAGTTTGAAGTTCAAGGGCTACATAATTTTTATCAGGATTATTTTCAGCTAAAGTAGTAATAAAATGTCCTTTGCCAGAACCTACTTCAATTTCAATGGGATGATCATTACCAAAACGTGCTGCCCAATCAATCTTCTTTTCAGGATCGGGATTTTGCAATACACTTTCAGGATGTTCATTAACGAGCTTTACAGCCCAGGGTTTATTTCTTAATCTCATTTTTATTTCCTATCTTTTTATCTTTTGTTGCTTAACTCTGACTAGCAAATAACCATAATTGATAATCATCGTGAAGACGAATAAGGCAACAATACTTGCCCATAAATGGACATCAGTTTGTAAAAGGATTAACCATAATATACTTATCAGTAACCACTGAATTAAAAGTCCTAAGTTTAAGACTTTAACTAAATCTTTCCCGCGGTTGTCACGCACAATGGGATAAACACGGTACATGATATTTGAATCAAATTCGGTTGCCATTGGCAGTAACTGATAAACCGTTAAGAAAATTACCAAGCAAGATAAACCAAGTGCCCAGCGCCAATCTTGGACTAACCAAGAAATTAATACAGCGAACACCGTCATTCTAACTAATAAATTCAAGTATTCTGGATTTCTAAGCAGTGATCTGCGGTACAAGAATAAGTTAGGATTTTCTTTGGCGATTGACTTAGGTAAAAGAAAATCAAGATACTTTCTACGTTTGATCGTTACTTGCTTTTCTGCCACATCAGTGAACATACTGAAAATGCTATAAACGCGGTCTTTTCTTGCTTTTTCACTTTCAACAGCATAGCGCCAATCAAAAATTCCCTTATCTTTTTTTGTCCCCAAGCGAGCAATTATCATCATAACTACAACTTCAATCGGATAAATATAAGAGCCAAGACTGCCAATCAGTAATACTGCCAAGGTAATAACTAGGCTTAGCCAATTAGGTGAATTGTAATAGAAATACAAATTCTCTTTTTCAATTAAAAGCATGCATCCCTTTAGCAAAATCGTGCCAATCACAATCAAAGCATACGACCACACAGTAATCCCTGCCTTAATCGTCGCAAACGGAAACAAAATTCCGCCTAGAAGTACGATTAAAATAGTTGGCAATACCATGCTATATTTGATCATCAGCTTCAAATAATCGCTCATTTTGGCATCTTGAGTAAACAAGAACTGCATATCAGCATCCTTTAAAAGCGTGACTAAATGACCGGTTAATAACGGCAGCCACATGATTAAACCAACAAGTGGCTTATAAAACCACAGATCGCTGGGCATTGTTTTCATGGCTTGCGCATACCAGAACATCAAAGCTCCGAATAAAAAGATCAGTGCCAAAATAAAGAAGTCATTGAAAACCAGCGTCAAATACTTAACCGATTGCTTAAGGTTTTCGCTTAATCTTTTTTTCGCTAACTCACGCATTGCCATTATCCTCTCTATTCAAAGCTAAATAGAGCTTGTCAAACGGATCATCTGGCTTTAAGCCATAGTGCTGACGAATTTCTTTCAAACTACCAATCACTTCAATTGTGCCACGGTTTAAAACAGCATAATTAGAAATTGCTTGTTGCGCATCAGCTAAAACGTGAGTAGTCATCAAGACCATCTTGCCATTAGTAATTGACTGCTTAATTAAATCTATCAAGTTGGCTACTGCAAGTGGATCAAGTCCAGTAAATGGCTCATCGATAACGAGCAAGCTTGTATCTGCTAAAAAGGCTGATACAATCATGACCTTTTGCCGCATCCCTTTAGAAAAGTGAATTGGTAACCAATCAAGCTTATCGTCTAATCTAAACATTTTAAGTAATTCATGTGCCCTATACCATGACTTATTTGGGCCAAGGCCATAACTGAGCATGGTCAATTCCAAGTGTTCCTTCAATGTTAATTCTGGATACAAAACCGGTGTTTCAGGAATATAAGCAACTTGCCGCTTAAATTTAGTCGGCTGCATGATTAAATTTACATCATTGAGTAAAATCTTGCCTTTTTGCGGTCTAAGCAAGCCTAAAATATGCTTAATTGTCGTTGATTTACCGGCCCCGTTCAAACCAATTAAGCCTAGTGCTTCTCCCGGTTTAATTTCTAAATTAATATCTTTAATAACTGGAACACCAGTATAGCCTCCAGTTAAGTGTTCAATTTTTAATGTCATTTTTTCGTTTCTTTCCTTAGTAAACTATCATGTTTTATAATATCATGGATATTAGTAGAAACTAAAGTCTAACAATAAGAGGTAATTATATGGAAAATAAAAATTTAGTTGATGAGTGTTTATTCTGCAAAATTATCCGTGGTGAAGTTCCAAGTTACACCGTCTTTGAAAATGATGATGTTAAAGCCTTTTTAGATATCTCTCAAGTAAACCCAGGTCACACTTTGATGATCCCTAAGAAGCATATCGTTAATTTATTTGACTATACGGCAGAAGATGCCCAAAGATATTTGCAATACATCCCTGAAATTGCCAACGCAATTAAAAAAGCATTTCCAAATGTAACTGCGATGAACATTAATACTAACAACGGTAAAGCAGCAAATCAAGTTGTGATGCACTCTCACATCCACTTTGTTCCCCGCTTTGAAGGAGACGGTTTAAAATTAGTTACTCGCAACAACGCTGACCAATATGATGAAGCAAAATATCAAGAAGTAGCCGAAAAAATAAAGGAACAATTTTAAGGAGAAATAATGAAAAGCTTTAGTTTAGGTTTAGTCTTTGGCACATGTGCCGGTTTAGTCTTTTCTTTATTTAAAGATCAAAATGGTGATCGTTTAGGTACAAATTTAAAAAGTAATCTTATCGATACTAAAAACGACGCTACTAACTTACAGCAAAGTTTAGAAAAAGCTAAAGAAGCTGCTAACCGGTTAAACGAAAATTTACCTGCAGCTGAGCGTGCAATTAATGATATTGAAGATGATGTTAAAAATTATCAAGATCATACAAAATACGCACTAAATGAAATTCAGTACCATACAGATCAAATCAAAAACAAATTAGACTCAAGTTCAAAAGAAAAGAATAATTAAAGAAAAATTGATTTTTCTATGAAATTTATCGAAATAAAATAATTGTGGGCTAATTTATGTTATATTAATGGACAGTTACTTAATTTTATTAAGGATGTGGAGATTTTATTTTTATGAAGAGTTATATTAAAAAAGGTGCTGCAGCTGTTGCAGCAATCGGTGTTGCCTTAAGTATGGCAGCTTGTTCAAATCAATCAAAGAGTACTGTTGCCTCTTACAAAGGTGGTAAGATCACAGAACAAGAATACTATGATGAAATGAAGAAGTCACAAGCTGGTCAATCAACTTTAGCTAATATGATTATTAACCGTACTTTAGAACAACAATATGGTGACAAAGTACCTCAATCTAAAGTTAACAAGCAATATGACAACTACAAAAAACAATATGGTTCTCAATTTAGTGCTGTTTTACAACAAAACGGTATGACAGCTTCAACCTTTAAGCAAAACTTAAAGACCAACTTGCTTTCAGAAGCTGCTTTGAAGAGTATTAAAAAGATTTCTAAGTCTCAAGAAGAAAAAGCTTGGAAGACTTACCAACCAAAAGTTACTGTTCAACATATCTTAGTTGCTAATAAGAGTACTGCTGAAAAAGTTATCAAGGATTTAAAAGACGGCAAGAGCTTTGCAAGCTTAGCTAAGAAGTATTCACTTGATACTGCAACTAAGAACAAAGAAGGTAAGTTACCTGCTTTTGATTCAACTGACACTACTTTAGATAGTTCATTTAAGACTGCAGCATTCAAGCTTAAGACTGGCGAAGTTACTTCAACCCCAGTTAAATCACAATCTGGTTACCATGTAATTAAAATGATCAGTCATCCAGCTAAGGGTAAATTTGCTGATCACAAGAAAGCAATTGACGACGAAATTTATGCATCAATGACTCAAGACCAATCAATTATGCGTGAAGTTATTGCCACTGTATTAAAGAAGGCTGATGTTTCAATCAAGGACAGCGACCTTAAGAACGTATTATCATCATACGTATCTACACCTGGTAAAAACTAATTAATCATAAGTTAAATATCAAAAATAGTCTGAGAAAATTTCTCAGACTATTTTTTTACCCAAATTATTTAATTAAATTTGCTTAATGTACCAAATTTGCTTTAATTTCTTTTGCTTTAAATCTAAATCTTGAAGTAAATAAGGTGTCTCACTATCACCAGGATTTTCGAAAACTTCAACGCCCTCATCTGTTAATTTCTTAAAGAATTGTGGCACAATGACATTTAATGGCAAATTGAAAATTGGTTGTTCACCGCTTTCTTCTTCTTCAGCGATTTCAGCTTTAGGTAGCGCAAACTTCATTAAGCCAGTTGGTACGTTTACTTCTTTATCTGTGACAACACCATACCAATACATAAAATTCTCTGGTCCAAAAACAACCATACTGGTCCGTTTATCAGTTAAATCATTATCTGCCAAAAACTTTTTGAAAGTTTCATCGTTTTCCATTTCCATATTCGTTTGGGTAAAAGTTTTTTGCCCATCCATCATCGTATCAGTAAATGGACGTCCAATAAAAGTTAATTCATTAATCTGCTTTACTGCCATAATTATCTCCTTAATATTCTTCTAACTCATCCCAAGAAATAACTTCGCCATTTAAGAAGGCTTCTATTTCATTTGATGAAAAACCGTGACTAAACAAATAGCGCTTTATTTTCATATTTCGCTCTCGCTCATCAAAATGACGAAATCTTTTATAGGCTCTTATACCTTGTTTTTTTAAAGCTTCCATTTGTTCATCTTCACTTGGTTTAAATTCTAACTGTTCATATAAAATATTAGCAAGTCCAATATCAAAGCCATGACTCAATAACTTAGTTTTAACCTTTTGCTGAAATTCTCGTTCAGAGTATTTTCCAACTTGATGTTTCATTGACTTTATTACTCTTTGAGCTACCTGCAACCATTGATCCTGGTCAATGGCTTCAATTTCATTTTGAATTATTTCAGCATCAACACCCTTTTGTTTTAATTTACGTGCTAATGATTTTGGCCCATCATTTCCAACGCGTAAATTGTTTTTCAAAAATAATTGTACATATTTTTGATCATCTAGGAAGCCTAAATCTGATAATTGCTTTACCGCAGCTTCTGCAGCTTCAGATGAAATATCATGTTGCAATAAATATTGCACAACTTCATAAATGCTTCGTGGTTCATAACTTAAAAAGTGTGCCGCTAGATCACTCGCCTTAGCATCAAGGTCAAAGCGTTTTATTTTTTCAATATCTTGGTCTGATATTTCTTTACCTTTTAACAAAATAAATTGAGCAACTGTTTTTTCACTTGCCGAAAAAGCATATTTGCCATCTAAAAAAATATTATAGCGCCCTGGTTTACGCTGCGCACTTATCTTGCTAATAATTGCCATTTTCTCAGCCTTTCTATCTTCTGTTTTTAATACTAGCAGAAAAAGATAAATCTTGCTAAGAAGTTTTTTTAGGTAGTAAAATAGACATATTTAGAAAAAAGTTGTTAGATTATTGTAGAAAGAATTAATATGAGAAAAAATTTTAAAAACAACAAATCAAAAAAGAACGTTAAAGAAAAAGATGTCATCATCACTATTAAACGCTTGGGTATCAATGGTGAAGGTATCGGTTACTATCGTAAAAAAATTATCTTTATCCCCGGCGCTTTACCTGATGAAGTTGTCGTTGCAAAAATCGTCAAGGAATATCCGCATTATATTGATGGCGAATTAGTTAGAATAAAGGAAAAAAGTCCTGATAGAGTTGAATTTCCTAAGGATGTCGATCCAGAAATTGGTGGACTTGAGCTTGCTCACCTTAAATATGAGAAGCAACTAGAATTTAAGAAAAATAATGTTGAAGAAGCTTTAAGAAAATATTATCCCCGCCATTATAGTAAATACAAAGTTAAAAATACTATTCCTGCGCCAGATCAATGGCACTACCGTAATAAAGCCTCATATCAAATCGAAAGAAAGCATGGTAAGAATTTGTTAGGTTTATATGCTCCTAATTCTCATCGTTTAATCGACTTACCTGTGATGCCTACTCAAAACAAAGATACGCAAAAAACTGAACGCGAAATCAAGAAATTAATTGAGAAACATCGTGTTTTCATCGCTGATCGCCGTAAAAAATTAGATGGTATTAAAACAATTGTTGTTCGACAATCAGAGGCAACCAAAGAGATTCAAGTTACTTTAATTACAATTGGTCATAAAATCAAGAATTTACTCGTTCTTGCGCAAGATATTTTAAAACTTCCTAATGTGGTCAGTGTTTACCAAAATGAAACCAATTGGCAAAATCCACAAGTTTGGGGTAATAAAACTGAAAAGCTTTTTGGTAAAAATCAAATTACCGAAATCATTTTAGATAAAAAGTTTGAATTATCACCAAGGGCATTTTTCCAACTAAATCCAGTTCAAACAGTAACCCTATATTCTGAAGCTCTTAAATATTTAGATCTAACTCCAGATCAAACTTTAATCGATGCCTATAGTGGTGTTGGTACTTTAGGAATTCTTGCTTCAGATCGTGTAAAACAAGTAGTTGGAATCGAAACAATTCCTGAAGCTGTTAAAGATGCTCAACACAATGTTCAACTTAATCACGTTAAAAACGCAGATTACTTCCAAGGAAATGTTGAAAAGGTCTTGCCACAACTCCAAAGAAATGGATTGCCAATCGATGCTTTAATTGTCGACCCACCTAGGACTGGTTTAGCAAAAAGTTTAATTAAAACAATTCTTCAAGTTAAACCTTCAACTTTTGTTTATATTTCATGTAATCCATCAACATTAGCGCAAGATCTTGTTCTCTTGTCCGAAGCTTACGACGTTCGTTTAATTCAAAATGTGGATATGCTTCCGCAAACTCCTCGCTGTGAATGCATTGCAAAGCTTGTTTTGCGCAAATAATATTATCAATCATAAGAAAAAACGGTTGTCATTAACTGACAACCGTTTTTTACTAAGTGGACGAGGTAACTCATCAATTGATAGTCACGATTTATTCTATGCTTACTAGGTAATAAACAATGGCTTTCTCGCAACTTATATAAACATTCACTTGTTCGGGTCTTTACGTAAATACGTAACTTTTTAAATTAGAATTATTGCGCCCAGCCATTGATAAAGATTTTTAAATCTATAATAGCTGACACCTCTTTAAGAGAATCCTTTACAATAATACAATTCTTTCTGGAGATAAAAACTTACTTATATTGTTAAATTTAATTTTTACCTCTTCCACACCTTTAATAATATCAGCAAATGTAACCGTTTACAAGCTAATAATTTTTCTTTTCAGAATTATTTGACGTACTTTTTCAAAAATTGAGCCACATGATGTTCATAAGCCTGTGGATGAGTTGCAAATGATTTTGCATGTTTTGCTCCGGGAACGATCCAAAGTTCTTTTTCTCCCCTAGTAGCACGATAGTTTTCATATACCATTCTAGTAGGAACAAAAGTATCTTTAGCACCATGAATAAATAGCATTGGCCGATGATTTTTATTTAACTGCTTAACTGAAGATCCTTCTCCTAAAAAGTAGCCAACTTTTGCCTTATTAATTCCGCTTAAAATTTCTACTAATGGAAATCTAGGAACAGCTGGCATATTATAAAGATCTTGGGCTTCATGTTCTATTTCATCTTTAACATTGCTATAACCACAATCTTCGATAACAGCTTTAACTTGCTTAGGCAAATGCTCTCCACTCGTCATCATCGCAGTAGCAGCTCCCATACTTACACCGAAGATTACAATTTGATGTGGATGTGTTTTCTTAATAACATCGTTGATCCATTTTTTAACATCAGCCTTTTCAACCCAACCATAACCAATATATTTTCCTTGGCTTTCTCCATGACTACGTGCATCTGGTTGCAAAGTATTATATCCTAATTTGTGAAATAAAGTGGCGTAAGATCCAACTGTGTCTTTATTATTCATATATCCGTGTAAGATAATGGCAGTCTTTTTTGAATGACCGTCTGGAATATAATTTGCATCCAGCCGATAATTGCCGCTGGCAGAATCTATGTACCACTTTTGCTTTTTGGTATCAAAATACCACTTTTTTTCTTTATATAAAGGATCAGACTTTTTGACTGAATTGGTATTCTTAGAGATAAAATTCTTTTGGCCGGGTACACAGGCAACATTAAAGAAATAAAAGCCGGCACCCACCAAAATTAGCGCAATTATGGCAAGACAGCTTGTAAGCCAAACAAGTATTTTTCTACATTTCATTCTTACTCCTCATTATTCTATTCAATTTCAGATAGCAACAAGTATAGCACTATCATTTTCGTATAGGAAAGATAAAAATGACTTTTAATAATTTTTTGGAATTAATTAAAAACCTCAACCAAGATACAAATTTTTATTTATTAATCAATGATCAAAAGAAACCATTAAGCAAAATTACTGTTGCCCATGATGAATTTTTAGCCCATCCTGGTCATCGAAGCATGTCGAAAAAACAAATCATCAAGCTATTTGGTCAAATGGATAATCGAAGTTTAACTTTATGGATATATTTTCAAAATAAACGTATTCCCGTATACGGCCTACAAATATCTAATAAAGAATCTTTCGCCACTTTAATGTGAGTTAACATCCAATTATATAATCATTAAAAATGCCATAACTGTAATATTATTATTTTAAATGAATGCTACAATTAAATTGTTAAGAATACAGAAAGTAGGCATGTTTTGAATAATAACAAGCAACAAAAAAATATAACGGTTGCCAGCTTAGTTTTAATGATCATCACTACTGTATACGGATTTGGAAATGTTTCTGTCTCTTATGAGCAAATGACCTATGCTGGCATTATTTGGTTTATATTAGCCGGTGTATGTTTCTTCTTTCCAGCTGGACTTATGATGGCAGAATACGGTTCTGCTTTTCATGATGCTCAAGGTGGGATTTATTCCTGGCTAGCCGGGTCAATTGGTGAAAAATGGGCCTTTATTGGTACTTTTGTTTGGCTTTCTAACTGGGTATTATGGCTAGTTGCAAGTGCTTCTAGATTATGGATTTCAATTTCAGCGTTAATTTTTGGTAAAGATACAACTCAAAGTTGGCACCTTTTTGGATTGCACGGAACTCAATTGATTGGTGTATTAGCGATTTTATTCATGATTGTTTCAACTTATCTTTCTTCACGAGGGATGACAGGAATAAAGATTATGTCATCTATTGGTGGTATTTTTATGATCGTGATGAATGCAATCTTTATCATTGCAAGTTTAATAATCATTTGTATGAATCATGGTCAATTTGCTCAACCAATTACAGGTTGGCAGAGTTTCATTATTTCTCCAAATAAAAGCTTCCAGACCCCAATTACTATCATTTCATTCGTAGTTTATGCAGTATTTGCTTACGGTGGAATGGAAACCGTCGGTGGGGTCATCAATAATATGAAGAAGCCAGAAAAAGAATTTCCTAAAGGTCTAATTATCGGCTCGATCTTTACAATTGTCTCCTATGTTTTAATGATCTTTATGACTGGTTTTTCTGTCAATTATAATCAAGATATTTTGCATGGTAACGCTAATACTGGAAACATTACTTATATTGTTTACGGTACGCTAGGTAGAATGTTTGGTCAGGCTTTTAACCTCAATCCACATATTTCCTGTATTATCGGCAAAATATTTACTCGTGCTATTGCTTTATCTGGCTTAATAGGAATGATGGGTGCATTTTTCGTCTTACTATACTCTCCTGTTAAGTCATTCATAATGGGTTCTAATCCAAAATTATGGCCTAAAAAAGCGACTAAATTAAATAAGAATGGAATTCCTGCAAACGCAATGTGGGCACAAAGTATCTTTGTCTGCTTATTAATCGCAGTTGTTTCTTTTGGTGGTTCGGCTGCTACAAGTTTTTATCAAATATTAACTGATATGGGTAACGTTGCCGCAACTGCTCCTTATATCTTCTTAATTGGTGCCTTTCCATTCTTTTTAAAGAAAAATTATCCGCGAGATTTTAGAGTCTTTACTAATTTTAAATGGACGGTTACTCTAGTAGTATTTGTTGAAATTATTGTTTGCACAGGTATTATTTTTACAGTAATTGAACCTGTCTTGAAGGGAAATTACATGACTGCCTTTTGGACAGGTTTCGGTCCGATCTTCTTTGCATTAATTGCCTGGATTTTTTACGAAGTTTCGCGAAGAAGAAATCATTTAAAATAAAATTTTATTTAAGCGATCTAAAAAGGCGAGTGAAAATTATTTCCACTCGCCCTTTTAGTTTATATTTTATTTTTGCTTATAGATTCTGACATTATTTTCAGTTCCAGCAAAATACCAATTACCTGCACTTTCATCACTTTCAAGGACTATTCCATCTTCTGGTAAATCCAATCCCACAGTAAAAATTCTTTCATATTCTTCAATTGAAAGCTTGCGCCGACGACTAAGTAATTTTTGATCACCATCTATATCTAATTGCTTTTCATAGCCGTCTATTGTGTTCCCTGAGAAGAATTCTGCCATAGCCCCTGAACCATACGAGAATAAGCCAATTAACGAATTAGGAGCTAATTTAGCATTTTCTAGGAGACTTAATAAGCTCATATATAATGAAGCGGTATAAATATTACCGACATTCATCCCTAATTGCTTAGAAGACTCAAAGTTATCCATTAAGCGCTTAGTTGTTTCCTCATCTTCATTTTCAACTGCAAGGCGATTTGCTTTAAGTCCTTGCTTAGTAAAGGGCAAATGATAAATGATTGAACTAAAATCTTGGGTATGCCAATTTTTTTGCTCTTTATAAGTGGCAAAAGTTTTGGTGAAAAAATCTAAATAAACTTGGGTAGAATATTTACCTTCAACTAAAGCCGTTGCTCTATTATTAGGCCGCCAAAAGTCATTAATGTCTTCACTATATGCACTATGTCCATCATTTAAAGAGAAAATACGTGGTTCAGCTTTTACTAGCATCGAAATGCTTCCCGCCCCTTGAGTTACTTCTCCTGGAGTATTAATGCCATAGCGAGCAATATCACTTCCAATAACAATAGCTGTTTGTTCTGGATGAACACGAACAAAATCACGTGCAATCATTAATCCAGCGGTTAAACCAAAACATGCTTCTTTCACTTCAAAAGTCCGCACTTGAGGTTTCATTTTTAATGCTGTTTTGACAAATAAAGAAGCAGACTTAGATTGATCAACACTACTTTCTGTGCCAAAGACTAAAAGCCCAATCTTGTCTTGATCAATTTTATTCCAATAACGCAGTGTGGCATTAATCCCCATTGAAACTGCATCTTGTGTTTGATCGGCTACACTCATTTTTGCTTGTCCAATTCCAATCAAAAATTTATTTGGATCCTGGTTTCGCGCATGAGCTAAATCAACCATATCAACATATTTATTTGGCGTATAAAAACCGATTTGATCGATACCAACTTGCATCTTTTATTCTTCCCCTTTTACTCTTTCTAGTAATTTTTGTGCATCTTCAAGAGAATACTGTCTCTTTTTCTGCATTAAGCGTAACACAAGCTTTTTTTCTTTTTCAGTAGCGTTAAGTTGTGCCACAATATTGCGAGCTTGTAATTTCATATGACCAGCTTGTATTCCAGTTGTCGAAATTGCCAAGATGGCAGTTAAATTATTTGCTAAGCCAATCGCAGTAATGATTTCAGATAAAGTTGCAACATTTACCTTACCCAAAAGACGGTATACTTGCTGAACATCCTTACGAACAAAAATTGAACCACCAACTGTCCCAATCGCCATTGGCAAGGTTAATTCACCTTTTAATAAACCATTCTCAAGGTGCCAACGACTTAAACTTCGGTATTGTCCTGACTGATTAGCCATTACACCACATGCAGCCTCAATAGCGCGATAATCGTTGCCAGTAGCTAATAAAATACTGTCCACACCGTTCATGATGCCCTTATTATTAGTAACAGCACGGTAAGGATCCTCTACAGCAATTTTACTTAATAATTCAATTCGTTTAGCAACTTTCAGTCCGCCCAAAGTTTTGGGATCAATTTCAACTTTTGCCGTTGTTAATTGACTAGGATAATTAGACAAAATTGCAAACAATTTTTCAGCAATCATTGGTAATTCTTCTAATTTTGCTGCTAAATATTCCAAAATTGAATTAGTTTTATTAGCTCCCATAGCCTCAGCAGGGTCAACCATTACTTTTAAATAAAGAAGATTTTCCTTCAACTTTGCCGAAATTGTCTTCAATCCGCCACCATGTCTAACTAAAGAAGCGAATTTCTGGTTAGCAGCAGTTATCAGTTCCGGAAATTTCTTTTCTAATTCATTGAGATCAAAATTAGAACCGACTTTTAAAACGATTTGACCATAGATCCCATCTCTTTTACTTGTCGCAACTACCCCGCCATTTAGTCTAAATAAACGTGCTCCATGATTAGCAGCAGCAATAACTGAAGGTTCTTCAGTAGCCATTGGCACTAAATAACTATGACCATTAACAACCAAATTTTGAACAATGCCAACAGGCAATCTTAATTGACCAATAACATTTTCACTTAATTTATCTAATCTTTTCAAAACTTCATCATCAATTGAGTCTAGACTAATTCCCTCTTCAATTAATTTCTTTCGACGTTCTTCTGGTCTCAGCTGATAAAACTTCATTTATTTTCGCGCTCGATTTCATAAGCTATAGCTTGGCCGCCACCAATACATAATGTGGCTAAAGCTTTTGTACCATTTGTTTTTTTCAGATTATTAATTGCAGTGACCAATAGCCTTGTTCCCGTTGCTCCCAATGGATGACCTAAAGAAATTGCACCACCAGAGATATTTAATTTATCATCAGGAATCTTTAAATCACGCTTAAGTGCATAAGCTTGCGAAGCAAAAGCTTCATTTATTTCAAATACATCGTAATCTTCAATTTTAGATTGCGATTTATGCAATAGCTTTTTAACGGCAAAATATGGTGTATACCCCATTAAATCAGGATCAAAGCCAGCTTCTGCAAACTTACCTAATTTGGCAAGCGGAGTTAAATTTAATTCTTGACACTTTTCTTTGGTTGCTAAAATTATCATACTAGCACCATCAGTCAGTGGTGAAGCATTTCCTGCCGTTACCTTACCATTTTCCTTAAAAACAGGCTTTAATTGCTTTAACGCCTCTAAACTTGTATCTGGACGAACAGTTTCATCATGACTAAGTGTTTTACCATTAATCTTAATTGGTAAAATTTCATCTGAAAATTCATTATTTTCAATAGCTTTAATGGCCTTTTGATGAGATTCAACACTAAATTCATCCATTTGCTCTTTTGAAACTTGATACTTTTCGGCAACATTTTCTGCAGTCAAGCCCATATGATTACCAGAAAATGCATCAATTAGTCCATCGACAAATAAACTATTTTTCAAATGCTCACCGGGATGATCCTTATCTTTTTTGTCTACCAGATAAGGTGCGTTAGTCATGCTTTCGCTACCACCTACAGCAACAAGGTCTAGATCTCCCATCTGCATTTGGCCCTGTGCCAGTCTAACTGCCTTTAAACTTGAACCACAGACATCATTAATAGTTGTTGCAACGGTAGTTTCAGGTAAACCCGACTTTAAAGCAACTTGCCGCGCCATATTTTCACCTAATCCAGCAGCAACAACGTTTCCCATAAAGACCGCCTGGATTTTATCAGCAGAGATTTTGGCACTTTCCATTGTTCCCTTCAAGGCCATTACTCCCAGATCAACAGCATTTTCATCTTTAAAAAAGCCTTTATATTTTCCAAACGGCGTTCTTTTCGCAGCTACAATATAAATATCTCTCATTAAATAAATTATTCCCTTCTAGCTGTTTTTTACTTGATTAATTATAAATAAATCTAGCAAAAAACTCAGGTATTTATTCCTGAGTTTTGATAATTCTTATACTTTACTTTGTTTTAGCTTATTTATTTTCATGACGTTTTTTCTGAATAAATGAAGCAACACGTCCTGCCGAGTATTCTAACTTACCGTATTTTAGTCTAATCAAGGTTGCATTAATCGACGTCCCAATTAATAAAAGAAGTGAAATAATATTTAACCACAACATAAAAATAATAAAAGTACCGACAATACCATAATTCTCCCAACTAATTGGAAAATTATGCAAATAAAAGCCGAATAAATAAGATAATGCAAACCAGCCAAAGACAGTAAAAATTACGCCTGGCCAAATAATTCGTTTGTGTAACTTTATATTTGGTAAAACATAATTTAAATAGACAACCGTTACCATCATCATTAAAAGCACAACTAAATAACGATAACTAAAAATACGTTCAATTTCACCAACTGAAAATGAAAGAACCGGTCTTAAAAATTCTAAAACCTGCTGACCAAAAATCATTACCAAACCAATGCCGGTAAAACCAATAATCATTAGTGTCGTTAAGAGCACAGTAAATGATCTTGTCCATAAAAAGCTAAGAAATGAAAGTTTCAATTCAACTTCATGCACCCCGTACAGGCGATTCATGCCAATTCGGATAGCATTAACCAAATTGGAAAAGGACCATAAAGCTAAAATAATACCAAAAGAAATATAGCCCGTTGAATTGCTTTTTAAGAGCGAATTAATAATCGGCATGATAAATTCAGAAACTTGATCTGGAAATATAAGACTTAAATAAGCAGCTATTGGCGCTGTATTAATGTGAAAAAGCGGCAAAATATTTCCGGCAATAATAATGATGGGAAAAATTGAGAATAAAATATAATAAGCAATCACAATTGAGCTTTGAAAGATTTCTCCACCAGATATTACTTCGGAAAATATTTTATAAAATGTGCCTGCTTTTCTTCCTTTAGCCGCCAAGCTTTTTTTCATATTAATATTTATTCACCCATTTCATCAAAATGTGGTAAATATTTTTCATAACCGTCATATGGTTTTTGCAAAGTTAAAATCTTAGGACCATCTTTGGTAATAGCAAAAGTATGTTCAAATTGAGCAGAATTAGAGCCATCTGGAGTTGCATAGTAAACCCAATCGTCATTTGGATCATCAACTGTTCTTTGATCGATATGCCAATCTCCACCAGCTTCAATCATTGGTTCACAAGTGATTGTCATTCCTTCACGTAAACGTAAACCATGACCTGCTATACCCCAATGTGGTACTTCAGGATCTTCGTGAATTGACGGTTGAATACCGTGACCGACTAATTCACGGACATCACCATAGGGATGCTCAACTTCAACAAAATGTTGGATAGCAGCACCAATATCACCAATACGGTTACCGAGAACTGCTTGATCAATTCCCAAGTACATTGCTTTTTTGGTAGTCTCAATTAAGTCTTGATCTTCTTTTGAGATCTTACCTACAGGAAAAGTTGTACAAGAATCAGTTTCGTAACCATTTAAATTGCAAGTAACATCGACTTTAACAATGTCACCTTCATTTAAAATGCGATCTTTTCTTGGTGTTTGGTGGGCAATTTCATCATTTACAGAAATACAAGTACCATACTTATATCCTTCAAAGCCTTGTTCAGATAAACGACCACCCTTTGATTTAACGTATTTTTGACACCATTTTTCAATATCCCAGGTTGAAATACCAGGTTTAATAACGTCACGCAAGCCTTCAAACATTGAAGCAAGAAGTCGCCCTGACTTTTGCATACCTTGAAGTTCCCGTATAGATTTAATCGTAATCAATTTTTCTCTCTCCTCTAAAAAATCATTACTTTCATTATAGCGTTTTTTAAAACTTTCCTAAAGCATTACGACAATTATCAGAATTTATGTATAATAAAAGTTATAAAAAGACGCATGAAAGGTATGATTTAGAAATCATGAAAGCAAATATAGTTTATGCCAGCATGACCGGTAATAATGAAGATATAGCCGATATGCTTGAAGAAGATTTACAGGATTACGGTTTTGAAACTGAATCTAATGATATCAGTTTTGCCGATGCAAGTGAATTTGAAGACGCAGATTTATGTATTATCGTAACTTATACCTACGGTGAAGGAAAAATGACAGACGAACTAATAGACTTCTATGATCAACTAAAGGAACTTGATTTATCAGGAAAATCGTTTGCTGTTTTGGGTTCTGGAGACAAAACATATGGCGAACACTTCTGCGAAAATGTTTTTGATTTTGAAAAAGCTTTTAAAAATTGTGGTGCAACTGAAATTACTAAACCAGTAACAATTGAAAATGCACCTGATGATGCAGATATCGACTTAATTGATCAAGCAGCAGAAGAAATGAATGAAAAATTAAATGGCTAAACAAAAACAACTCGTTATCTCAGATGACAATAATATTCGCCAATTAGGGCAAAAATTAGTTAAGCGGCACCGCAATTTATGGGTATATATGATCTTCGGCTTTGTAGCTGCTTTAATCAATACAATTGCTTTTATGATTTTGCACCAATGGTGGCACAGTGCAGTTGTAATTTCTAATACTATTGCTTTCATTATTTCTAATCTAGCTTCTTTCTATTTTAACCAAAAAGCTGTCTTTATTAATAATGTTGATCATGACCATTCAACATGGCATAAATTAATTGTTTTCTTTACCTACCGAATCATCAGTTTAATTCCAGATACTTTAATTATGCTTGTTGGACTTTCTTGGCTTCATTTAAATGCTTTATTAGTAAAAATTATCGATCAAATCTTGGTCGGTATTTTCAATTATTTGACCACAAGATCAGTCTTTCAAAAGCAAGAACACACAATGATCGAACGTGC
>JAHLFT010000095.1 GCA_018883635.1 Candidatus Lactobacillus pullistercoris | reverse complement strand
ATGGCTCTTGTTTGCGTATATGAAGATAGTCTTCGATTCCTCTTTGACTAAATTTCAATATTTCACTGATTCCTTCTTTGATCTGATACAGCCAAAAATAGCTCTTACTCTTTAAGCTCCTGCTTCTTTCCACTATCTTTATGACTAATAATTTCTTATTAATACTTGTTTCTTAAATCGGAATCCTTCTTCTATCCTCCATCTTTTCATATATTGACGTACGATCTTATGCACATCCTCTTTTTCTTTTACTTTTTTATTTGTCAGCAGCATCATTGGTTTTTCTTCACTTAATCCATATACTAATACGAGTGTTAATGGCATTCCTTTATATTTCGGTAATTCTACTCGTGTATGAGATACATACGTTTCTTTTTCTTTAAAATACATGCTCATACGAATTTTTCCTTTTCTTGTTTTGGCAATTTCATCCACTTTTTTAGATTTTCCTTTAAAGAGTATGTTTCTATTTCCTTTTAATCGAATAATGAAATTGTCCTTGTTCTTTATAGTTTTCAAAAAATAATTAAAAAAAACATCTGAATTATATCCACGATCCATAACAAATGTACATCTATCATCTATAAATTCCTTGATGGTTTGAATACATTTCAATGTTTCATCATTCATTGATTTGAATCCGGCTGCCTTCGTTGAATAGATATGACTATAGATGGATAGAGGCTGTTTTTCATTCTTGGTTACAACAGATGCCTCGCAAACATGATAGCCTGGCTGTACATCAGCTTTCTTCAAACTACTGGCATCTACTACTGCATCCAGATTCTCTAGACGCTTTGCGTAACGTTTAACGATTTCAGAATTATCTAGATTAATTATCGGTTCATCTGGAATACAGTTTCTTATTATAGAATAAAAGTTATTTTCTAAAATTTTCAGATTATCATCAGAAAAAGCAGAGATCTGTGAGCTAAGACGATCGACAATATTGATTAATTTTGTTTTTTCATCCAAGGATCTAGCAATATCACTAAGATGACAAGATTGTTTTTTTGCAATACCATAAATCATATTCTTTACAAACTTAGCGTTTGGTTTTGATAAACCTTTAGTAAGTTTATTGGAAAAAATCATAATTTCACGTTTCGTTTCATAAACATCTGTGGTAAAATTAGACATGGGAAGAACCTCCTTAAAATTTGTTTACTAGTACAATTTAATTTTAACATTTTTGAAGGTTTTTCCTCAATAAAATACGATAAAAAGGACGTTTTTAGCATATAGCCAAGCGTCCTTTTCTTATGTGGAAAACTTTTTACCGAAACTCAAATCTATAGAACAAATAAATCACACTCTCGCTGTTCTCTCTCCTAGAAAAATTGATTCAGGTCATAGTATTAGATTTAAAAACAAAATCTATATCCCTACCTCTGAGAACAGTTCTTCTGTTTTATTTAAAAACAAAACGGATTGTATGGTCATTGAAGCTTTTGATGGTAACTGCTTCCTATCTTAAATTCCAGTCAAAGCAAAAGCACCGTTCTGGTACTGATATTTAACATTTTTTGGGACATTTTCAAATTTGCTTGACAAAATGGGAATACCCATTCTTGAATAACTCGATACATCTTTTCTGCTGTAAAATCATGAAAACAGACCATTTTAGTTGTTGACCTTCAATGGTTCCATCTCCAATACTAACCTCATCAGTAAACATGCTTTGAAATGGTAAACCTAGCATGATGCATTCCTTTGCTGTTTTATTATCAGATTCATCTAAATCATGAATAAACATTAAATATGTGATTTGTTCTATAACTTCTAGTGGATTTGTTAATCCTCCAGTTGCAAAGACATCCCACAGACTATCTATCTTATTTTTAATTCACCTGTTATCATTTCTTATTTTGCTCCCAATTCCAAATATATGAGGTATAACGTCCTCCACCTATCTTCACTATGGTATTTGACTCAAGCAAGTCATTCAGAGTTCTTTGTATTGTTGTTTGACTAATATCTGGGCATAATTTCATAATCTCTGCTTTCGTAATCTTACCTATATGTTGTTCAATCACTTTTGCAACTCTTTCCGGTTTCGATAATTTTTCTTTTGAAATATAATGTACCCTTGATTCAAATTCCTTATAAGCAGACACAATAACACCTAAATAATATTTAACAAATGGTTCATAATCATTTTCATTCGCATGCCATCCTATAGAACTTTGTTTCAAAGTTTCATAGTATGTTTCTTTAGAGTTTTCAATCAGTTTTTCAATACTGATATATTTGCCAACTATATAATTAGATCTATATAATAGCAATAATGTCATCAATCGACTCATTCGTCCATTTCCATCATCAAATGGATGAATACATAAAAAATCCAAAATAAACATCGGTATGAGTAACAATGGATCTATATTTTTTTCTTTCATTGCATCGTTATAACTATCACATAAACTCTGCATGCTATCACTTGTTAACCATGCTGGAACTGGATCAAATCGCACATATTTATTCCCTTTAGAATCAACTTCTGCAATTACATTATCCGTTACCTTGAATTTTCCTCCATAGTTCATGCCAGAAAACTTATATAAATCACGATGCAACTGCAATATCATTGATGGAATGATAGGTATATATTCAAAATTTGTATGAATCGTATTTAATACATCTCTATACCCTGCTATTTCCTGTTCGTTTCTTGTTTTAGGAATCGTTTTATCTAAAACTATCTGTTTTAAACGATCATACGATGTATAGATTCCTTCTATTTTATTGGAGTATTCAGTACTTTGAATTTTTGCCATTTCTAATAATTCATAGAGCTTATCGGCATTTGCTTCAATAAACAGATTCTGTTCTCCTTTAAATTCATGAATTGAAGTCAACAATGATACAACTTCTGGTGTAAGTAGTTTCTTCCAATTTTCTAAATAACTATAATTTTTCATCATATTCATCCTTTTCTATATTTATTATATTCTATTTTGGTCATTCTATCAATTCAATTTACTCATTTTATAAAAAAAGACTAAATTGAAAAAATAAACCCGTCTTTAGAAGTTAGCACCATGAATTTTTAGAGTTTCAATCATACCCAAAACATTAAGATACCCTTTACTTATCGGATATCTTTTATTTTTTTATCCTCTTGAAAATTTTTTTATTTCTTATTATAATAATGGTGTTAATGGTGCTAGTTTTGTAGAGGTGTTTTTATGGCTTATTTTCTTAAAAAAACTAAACAAAAGAATAGAACTTATCTTGCTATTTATAATAGCTTCTATTCTCACGAAAAAAAGGGTACTGCTCACAAGTGCTTTAAATCTCTTGGCTCTATTGAATCTGCTATTAAAAATGGTATTGATGATCCTATTTCTTTCTATCAAAAGGAAGTAGATAAACTTAATCAAGATCTACAATTTGAAAAACAACGTCTTATCTCTAATATTTCGCCTATTAAATTTCTTGGTTATTTTCCTTTGGCTTCTATTCTTGATTCGCTTAATATTAAAAAATTTATTGATTTCTATAAATTAACTACTGATTTTCAATTTGATTTATATGATCTTTTATCTTCTTTAATTTTTGCTAGAGCTGTTCATCCTTGCAGTAAACGTAAAACATTTCATGAAGTTCTTCCTTCTTTATTTCATCAATGCCATCTGTCTTATGATCAACTTCTTCATGGGCTTGCTTTTTTCGGTAATGAATATGAAAAAATTGTTGAATTATTTACTCAACAAGTAAATCAAATATATAAAATTGAAACTAATACCACATATTTTGACTGCACAAATTTCTATTTTGAAATTGATAGAGAAGATGATTTTAAAAAGAAAGGTCCTTCCAAAGAAAACCAAACATCTCCTATTGTAGGACTTGGACTATTACTAGATAAAAATCAGATTCCTATCGGTATGAAAATGTATCCTGGTAATGAAAGTGAAAAACCTATATTACGATCTGTAATTGATGATTTAAAGAAACAGAATAATATTACTGGTAAAACAATTCATGTTGCAGATAAAGGACTAAATTGTTCTGAAAACATTATAAAATCATTATCTAATCAAGATGGGTATTTATTTTCTAAGTCAGTAAAAATGTTACCAGAAAGAGAAAAAACTTGGGTATTACTGGATAATGATTATAGAAAAGTGACAAGTACAAATGGTGAAACACATTATTTATATAAATCATGTATTGATGAATTTCTTTATGTATATACAGATAGTACTGGTAAGAAGAAAACTATTAAAATAAAAGAAAAGAGTCTTGTAACTTATAACCCTTCCTTAGCGAAGAAAAAACGTCAAGAAATCCTTAAACTAGTAGAGAAAGCGAAAGTATTAAAAAACTCTCAAGCTAAAAAAAGTGAGTTTGGAGATTCTAGTAAATACATAAATTTCGAATCAATAAATGATGATGGTTCATCATCAAAGAAAAAAGTAAAAGTTTCCATAAATGAGAAGGCTATTCAAAAAGATTTAGAATTAGCTGGCTATAATATGCTAGTTACTTCTGAATTAAAAATGAAAGATGAAAATATGTACGATATTTATCATAACTTATGGAGAATAGAAGAATCTTTTAAGGTTATGAAAAGTGATTTAGAAGCACGTCCTGTTTTTCTGCAAAAAGAAGAAAGTATTAAAGGACATTTCTTAGTATGTTATTTAACAGTATTATTAGAGCGTATTTTTCAATTTCATATACTAAATAATCGTTATGGAACACAAGAAATCTTTAATTTTATACGAAACTTTAAAGTAGTGGAAATGGATGACAAATATATCAATGCAAGTGTAATGACAGATTTTATTCAATATTTATCTGAACTCACATCACTTCCTCTTACGCATTACTTCTTAACTGAAGCCAAAATCAAAAAGGTGCTAACTCATAAATTCTAGAGTTAGCACCATGTTTTAATTGTAAACTCAAAAGTCAGGTATCACATCTTCTAAGAAATATAAACGCCTTTCTTTACAAAATTATGAGTTTATCATTCGTGAGGTTACCAAGCATGATGCTCTTCATGCTGGTAAAAAAAGAAATACTGGCCGTACTTCTCTTATTCGCTCTTTAGCTGAACATCTAAATACTTCTGTTTCTAATATCTATTCTATTTTAAAAAATGCTTCTATTACTATAAAAGATACTAATCTTTCTGTTCATAATGAATTAAGTGCTTCTGCTGCCTTTTTTAAGCGTTCTAGCTCTTCTAAGCCTTCTAATGCTCTTAAATTACATAAAGCTTTTGATTTCATTAACCTTGTTTGTGATGAAGTTTTAGCTAACCCTCTTTCTTCTATTGACGAAACCATTCATTCTCTTATTTTGCATAGTCCTGAACGTATCCAAGGTATGACCACTATTTCTACAAAAACTTTTTATAACTATGTTCATGCTGGCTTAATTAAAATTAAACCTATTCATCTTCCTAGAACTGTTCAACGTAAGAAACAACCAAATTATAAAACTTATATTCCTAAAAGACAAAAGGGTACTTCTATTGATCAACGTCCTGCTCAT
>JAHLFT010000094.1 GCA_018883635.1 Candidatus Lactobacillus pullistercoris | reverse complement strand
TCCATCCAGTCCATTTGTGAATCACCTTCGTGAGTTTCACCAATTTTGTGGATCTTACCAGTATAGTAAAGGATACGTTCTGTAGTGGTAGTCTTACCCGCATCGATGTGGGCCATAATACCAATGTTACGTGTCTTTTCTAATGGAAATTCACGCTTATTAGCCATAAATTATTCTCTCCTTAAACAAACTAAACAATGTGTCTAAATTAGAAGCGGTAGTGTGCAAATGCACGGTTAGCTTCAGCCATACGGTGAACATCTTCACGCTTTTTAACAGCTGAACCGGTGTTGTTTGAAGCATCGATAATTTCATTAGCCAAACGTTCATCCATTGTATGTTCATTACGTAAACGTGCGTATGAAACAAGCCATCTTAAACCTAAAGTAGTTCTTCTTTCAGGACGTACTTCAACTGGGATTTGGTAGTTAGAACCACCAATACGACGAGCTCTAACTTCCAAAACTGGCATAACATTGTTCATAGCTTCTTCAAATACATCAAGTGGTTCTTTTCCAGTCTTATCTTTAACAATGTTGAAAGCATCGTAAAGGATTGAAGATGCCTTAGCTCTTTTACCATCTATCATCAAGTGGTTGATTAACTTAGTAACGAGCTTTGAGTTGTAAACTGGATCTGCTAAAACGTCTCTTTTAGTTACGTGACCTTTTCTAGGCATTATTTAAACCCTCCCTTAATCTTTCTTTGTACCGTACTTAGAACGACTTTGCTTTCTGCCATCAACACCAGCAGTATCGAGGGCACCACGAACGATGTGGTAACGAACACCAGGAAGGTCCTTTACACGACCACCACGAATTAATACAACTGAGTGTTCTTGCAAGTTGTGGCCTTCACCTGGGATGTAGGCAGTAACTTCGATTAAGTTTGAAAGACGGACACGAGCGTACTTACGTAAAGCTGAGTTAGGCTTCTTTGGTGTCATAGTACCAACACGAGTTGCGACTCCACGCATTTGAGGTGCAGGGTTGAAAACTTGTTCCTTCTTCATACTGTTGTAGCTGTAATTTAAAGCTGGTGATTTTGATTTAGTCGTCTTTGAGTGACGGCCTTTTCTTACCAATTGATTAATGGTTGGCATTAAAATTTCCTCCTAATAATTTATTTTGTTCACACATCCGGGAGTTTCTTTTTTAGCTCACGGAATTCTGCTCAAAACATACAAAGACTATTGTACTATCTTTTCTTAAGAAATCAAACTTTTTTCGTAAAAGTAAAGAATTTTTGCGTACTTAATAGTAGGAGGACATAAAAATGATTTTTTATTTTTTTAATTTTTTCATTGGCGCTTGTTTAGCATCTCATATTTGTGTTATTTACGAACATTTTAAAGATAAAAGTTTTATTTGGGGCCGATCGCACTGCTCAAACTGTGGACATCCGCTAAACTTGTATCAGGAAATTCCTATTCTTTCTTTCCTGGCCTTACGAGGCAAGTGCTTCTATTGCAAAAATAAAATTTCATTTTTCCTACCGTGCGTTGAATTTTTAGGTGGGATATCTCTCTTGTTTAATAATTTTAGTAACTTATCTGGTTGGATAAATGCTTCTTTTTTCTTTATTTTTTTACTGATTGCAGTTTTCGACTATTTTGAACATGAATTTCCAACATTTCTCTTACTACCATTATTTGTTATTTCTAGTTCAAAATATAATCTTGGACAAATAGCAGAAATTATTTATCTTTTACCTATAACTTTAATTTTTATTCTTTTTATCAAACAAAATAAAATAGGTTCTGGAGATTTATATATTTATCTCTTACTATCGCTTTACTTCTCTCCTTTAAAAGCGAATTATATTTTTCTTCTTGCCTGTTTACTTATTATTTTTAAATACTTTTTTTACTCTAAAATTATTTCAAAAGCAGAAGTCGAAATTCCATTTATTCCTTACGTCTACATAGGAAGTGTTGTTCTTCAATTTATCCAATAAAAAAATCCCTCATCATTTCGATGAGAGATTTTTTATTTTTAACAGAACTTATTATTTTAGTGGATCGGTGTTCTCCTGAGCATCTTTTTCCTTCATCTGTCTTTCAATATCAGCAATTGAATATACAGATTGTGGCTTAGCTACATCAGATTGTGGTTCCATATTCCGGTATACTGGCATACCAGTACCAGCAGGAATAATCTTACCAATAATAACGTTTTCCTTAAGTCCAAGTAATGGATCGTTCTTACCACGAATAGAAGCATCAGTAAGTACACGAGTTGTTTCTTGGAATGAAGCAGCTGATAAGAAACTGTTAGTTTCCAAAGCGGCCTTAGTAATACCCAAGATAACGCTTTGTGCAGTTGCTGGAATACCACCAGAAATAATAACATTCTCGTTACGATCTCTAAATTGGCCAATATCCATAACTTCACCTGGTAACATATCAGTCTCACCTGGATCAAGAATACGAACCTTTTGTAACATTTGACGAGTTAATACTTCGACGTGCTTGTCAGAAATATCTACACCCTGCATTCTATAAGCTTTTTGAACTTCAGCAAGGATATATTCTTCAGTAGTCAAAGTATCAGTTACTTGAATCAATTCCTTAGGATCAATTGAACCAAGAGTTAACTTATCACCACGGTGAACAGTATCTCCTTCAGCTACAGCAACAGAAGCTGTATATGGAACTTCATATGATCTAGTATCGATCTTGCCTTTAACAGTAATTTCACGAGTATGATCTGCTGGATTTTCTTGAATTGAATCAATTACACCATCAACTTCAGAAATTGTAGCACGACCTTTAGGGTTACGAGCTTCGAACAATTCTTGAACACGAGGCAAACCTTGAGTAATATCTTCAGCACCGGCAACACCACCGTTGTGGAAAGTTCTCAAAGTAAGCTGAGTACCTGGTTCACCAATTGATTGAGCAGCAACAGTACCAACTGCTTCACCAACTTCAACTTCTTCACCAGTAGCCAAGTTCATACCGTAACACTTACGACATACACCGTGTGGGGTATCACAAGTAAGAATTGAGCGAATCTTAACTTCAGTAACACCCGCATCAACAACCTTACGTGCAAGATTTTCATCCATCATTACATCTTTAGCAACAATGGTTTCACCAGTTTCTGGATCCTTAACTGTTTCAGCAGTGAAACGACCAAGTAAACGATCAAATAATGGTTCGATCATTTCGTCGCCTTCCATAATTGCCTTAACAGTAATACCACGATCAGTGCCACAATCATCATCACGAATAATAACATCCTGAGCAACATCAACTAAACGCCGAGTTAAGTAACCAGACTGAGCAGTCTTCAAAGCTGTATCCGTCATACCCTTACGAGCACCGTGAGTTGACATGAATAATTCTAGTACTGACAAACCTTCCTTGAAGTTTGAGGTAACTGGAATTTCAAACAAACCACCGTTAGGAGTAGCCATCAAACCACGCATACCAGCTAACTGAGTAAAGTTAGAAATGTTACCACGGGCACCTGAGTCAGCCATGATTGAAATTGGGTTACGTGGAGCATGGATTTGAGCGATTTCATTTTGAATTTCGTCCTTACATGCATTCCAGATGCTAATTACTCGATCGTGACGTTCTTGTTCAGTAATCAAACCACGTCTAAATTGCTTAGAAACAACATCAACCTGTTTACGAGCCTTAGCTACCTTTTCATCCTTGTCTTGAATTTCAGGAACATCAGTCATACCAATAGTAATACCTGAAGTAGTTGAACTAGTGTAGCCTAACTTCTTTAAGTCGTCAAGGTATTCTGAAGTTCTTTGAACCTTGTAGTACTTGTAGATAGTAGCAATAGAATCTGACAAGAAGCTACCTTTGAATGGGCTAGCGATTAAATCATCACCGATTTGGTCAATCTTTTCGTGAATATCCTCGCCTTCACCCAAGAAGTATTTAGCAGCTAATGGATTATTCAAGTTTTCTTCAGTTGGTTCGTTGATGTAGAAGTAATCATCTGGGAACAATTGGTTGAACACAATCTTACCATAAGTAGTAATAAAAATACCGTGTTCATGTCCCTTAGGCCATGGCTTCTTAGGCATAGCATCTGCTGACATACCAATAATTGTATGGTAGTGAATATCACCATTAGCATATGCAACTGCTGCTTCAGCTGGTGAACTGAAGATCATGCCTTCACCTTCACGGCCACGTTCAGCTTGAGTTAACCAGTAGTTACCCAATACGATATCCTGTGATGGAGTAACAATAGGCTTACCATCCTTAGGAGCCAAGATATGGTGAGCAGCAAGCATCAATAAACGTGATTCAGCAACAGCTTCATCAGATAATGGAACATGAATGGCCATCTGGTCACCATCGAAGTCGGCATTATAAGCTTCACAAGCAAGTGGGTGTAAACGAATTGATTTACCTGGTACCAAAACTGGTTCAAAAGCTTGAATACTCAAACGGTGAAGAGTTGGTGCACGGTTTAAAAGAACAGGACGTTCCTTAATTACATCTTCAAGTACATCCCAAATATCGTCATCTTCACGATCAATCTTGCGCTTAGCATTCTTAATATTAGAAGCAATACCACGCTTAACTAATTCGTGCATTACAAATGGCTTGAATAATTCAAGTGCCATTGGTCGTGGAACACCACATTGATAGAACTTCAATTTTGGTGAAACATCGATAACTGACCGCCCTGAATAGTCAACACGCTTACCAAGTAAGTTTTGACGGAAACGTCCTTGCTTACCTTTAAGCATGTGTGAAAGTGATTTAAGTGGACGATTACCTGGTCCAACAACTGGACGGCCACGACGACCATTATCAATCAAAGCATCAACGGCTTCTTGAAGCATACGTTTTTCGTTTTGAACGATAATGTTAGGAGCATTCAAATCAAGCAATCTCTTTAAACGATTATTACGGTTAATAACACGTCTATACAAATCGTTTAAATCTGAAGTAGCAAAACGTCCACCTTCCAATTGAACCATTGGACGAAGATCTGGTGGAATAACTGGAACAGCATCCATGATCATCCATTCAGGCTTGTTACCTGAATTATTAAATGCATCCAAAATATCCAGTCTTCTAATAGCACGGGTACGTTTTTGACCAGTTGCAGTTTGAAGTTCTTTCTTCAAGTCTGCAACTTCCTTGCCTAAATCAACTTTCTTAAGCAATTCACGAATAGCTTCGGCACCCATTTTAGCTTCAAAACGTTTGCCATACTTAGCCTTTTGTTCACGATATTCAGCTTCAGTTAATAATTGCTTAGGCTCTAAATCAGTGTCACCTGGATCAATTACAATGTATGCAGCAAAGTAAATTACTTCTTCAAGGAGTTTTGGAGAAATATCCAAAACTAATCCCATTCTTGATGGAATACCTTTAAAGTACCAAATATGAGTAACAGGTGCAGCTAATTCAATGTGACCCATTCTTTCTCTTCTAACTTTAGAAGAGGTTACTTCAACACCACATCGATCACAAACGATTCCTCTGTATCTAACACCTTTATACTTACCACATGCACATGACCAATCTTTGGTTGGACCAAAGATTCGCTCATCAAATAAACCATCTTTTTCAGGCTTTAAAGTACGATAATTGATAGTCTCCGGCTTTTTAACTTCACCGTATGACCAGCTTCTGATCTTGTTGGGTGATGCAAGACCAATTTGCATACTTTCAAACTTATTTACGTCGATCAAAAGTGTAACCTCCTATTATTTAGAAACTTTATCGTCTGACTTATCTACCGGAGTTTTATCTGGTTTATCTTCAGTAGCTTTATCGGTTGATTTTCCAGTTTCTTCGGCTAACTTCTTCTTTTCTTGTTCTTCTGCCATGCGTGACAAAGAATCAATATTCAAGTGCTCATTTGAATCTTCATCCATATCGCGAAGTTCAATTTCATTATGGTTCATATCAAGAACACGAATGTCCAAACCTAATGATTGGAGTTCCTTAACAAGAACACGGAATGATTCTGGAACGCCTGGCTTAGGAATTCTTTCGCCCTTAACGATAGCTTCATATGCCTTTACACGACCAACAACGTCATCTGACTTGTAAGTCAAAATTTCTTGCAAAGTGTAAGCAGCACCGTAAGCTTCAAGAGCCCAAACTTCCATTTCACCAAAACGCTGACCACCAAACTGAGCTTTACCACCCAAAGGTTGTTGAGTAACCAATGAGTAAGGCCCAATTGAACGAGCATGGATCTTATCATCAACCATGTGAGTAAGCTTCAGGTAGTGCATAACACCAACTGATACACGGTTGTGGAATGGTTCACCACTACGGCCATCGTAGATAACAGTCTTACCATCTTTATCTACGCCAGCTTGACGAACAGTATCCCAAACATCATCTTCATCAGCACCATCAAATACTGGGGTTGCTACGTGAATACCTAATTGACGAGCAGCTGCACCTAAGTGTAATTCAAGAAGCTGTCCGATATTCATACGTGAAGGCACACCCATTGGGTTCAAACAAATATCAACTGGAGTACCATCTGGTAAGTAAGGCATATCTTCTTCTGGAACAACAGCAGCAACAGTACCCTTGTTACCGTGACGACCAGACATCTTGTCCCCAACTTGGATCTTTCTCTTTTGAGCAATGTAAACACGTACTAACGTATTTACACCTGGTGATAATTCATCACCAGCTTCACGTGTATAAACTTTAACATCTTGGACGATACCGCCACCACCATGTGGTACACGTAATGAAGTATCACGAACTTCACGAGCTTTTTCTCCAAAGATAGCGTGAAGTAATCTTTCTTCTGCTGATAATTCAGTTACACCTTTTGGTGTTACCTTACCAACTAAGATATCCCCATCGTGAACTTCAGCACCAATGCGAACAATACCATCTTCGTCAAGATCCTTTAATGCGTCTTCACCAACATTTGGTAATTCACGAGTAATTTCTTCAGGACCAAGCTTAGTATCACGAGCTTCAGATTCATAATCTTCAATACTAATTGAAGTGTAAACATCATCCTTAACAAGACGTTCTGAAAGCATGATGGCATCTTCATAGTTGTACATGTTCCAAGTCATGAAGGCAATAAGTGGGTTTTGACCTAAAGCAAGTTCACCATGATCCATTGTTGGACCGTTAGCAATAACATCACTTGCTTTAACTTTGTCACCCTTATTAACATTTGGTGTTTGGTTATATGACTTAGAATTATTAGAACGACGGTACTTTTCAAGTTTGTATTTATCTAAAGTGCCATCTTCACGTCTAATACGGATTTCACGACCATCAACATATTCAACAGTACCAGCGGCTTTAGCAATTAATGCAGCACCTGAATCGTGCGCAGCACGATATTCCATACCAGTACCAACAAGTGAACCGTGTGGGTTGATTAAAGGAGCAGCCTGACGTTGCTGGTTGGCACCCATCAAAGCACGGTTAGAGTCATCGTTTTCAAGGAATGGGATACATGCAGAAGCAACTGATACAACTTGCTTAGGAATAACGTCCATGTAGTCAATCTTATCTGGAGAAACTTCGACGTTATCCTCCTTATGACGAGCTAAAATCAAATCTTCCTTAAATGAACCATCATCATTTAATGGAGTGTTAGCACCGGCAATAATGTAGTTATCTTCAACATCAGCAGTTAAGTAATCAATCTTATCAGTAACCTTGTGAGTCTTCCAAGAAACACGACGATATGGAGTTTCAATGAAACCATATTTGTTAATGATTGCGTAAGATGCAAGTGAGTTGATCAAACCAATGTTAGGACCTTCAGGTGTTTCAATTGGGCAAAGACGACCATAGTGAGTATAGTGAACGTCACGAACTTCATATCCGGCACGGTCACGAGTCAAACCACCAGGCCCTAAGGCTGACATACGACGCTTGTGAGTTAATTCACCCAATGGGTTGTGTTGATCCATGAATTGTGAAAGTTGTGATGAACCAAAGAACTCTTTGATACTTGCAACAATTGGACGAATGTTGATCAATTGTTGTGGAGTAACAGTTGATGGATCTTGAATTGACATTCTTTCGCGAACAACACGTTCCATTCTTGCCAAACCAATTCTGAATTGGTTTTGAAGAAGTTCACCAACACGACGAATGCGACGGTTACCTAAGTGATCGATATCATCAGTAGTACCAATTTTATCTTGAAGAGCAAAGAAGTAATTAATTGATGATAATACATCAGCTGGAGTTAAATGCTTAACATCAGCTCCAATGTGACCATTAGAAATAAGCTTAACTTCGCGTTCAGGATTTACCTTTGAGTAAACTTTAATTTCTTGAACGGTAATTGGATCTGACAAGACACCTTCTTTAGATGGTTCATAAGTTACCATCTTGAAGTCATCACGATCAAGGTACTTTTCAAGATTATCCATTACTTCATGAGTAACAACAGTACCCTTCTTAGCAATGATTTCACCAGTATCTGGATCAGCTAAAGTTTCAGCTAAAGTTTGACCATATAAACGATTCTTAAGAGATAACTTCTTATTGATCTTGTAACGACCAACAGGAGCCAAGTCATAACGACGTGGGTCAAAGAAACGTGCAAACAAGAGTGAACGTGAAGAATCAGTTGTCTTTGGTTCACCTGGACGTAATCTTTCGTAAATATCCTTTAAAGCTTCGGCAACACGAGAATCAGCAGGATTCTTATGAACATCTTTATCTAAAGTGAACTTCAATGTGTCACTTTGACCAAACATGTCAAGAATTTCACCATCTGATCCAAGGCCCATCGCACGGATTAAAACAGTTAAAGGTAACTTACGGGTACGGTCAACACGAACATAAGATACATTCTTAGCATCAGTTTCGTATTCAAGCCATGCACCACGGTTAGGAATAACTGTTGTACCAAAGATTTGGCGGCCATTTTTATCAAAATCACCTGAGTAATATACACCAGGAGATCTTACCAATTGAGAAACAATAACTCTTTCGGCACCATTAACAATAAATGAACCTGATTCAGTCATCAAAGGTAAATCACCAAAGAAGACATCTTGAGTCTTGATTTCACCAGTTTCTTGGTTAGTTAACTTTAAAGTTACATGCATAGGTGCAGAATAAGTTGCATCATGATCACGTGCTTCGTCAACTGTATACTTAGGTTTTTGAAGCTTATAACCTACATATTCTAAAGACAACTTACCTGAGAAGTCACCAATTGGCATAATGTCATCGAATACTTCTTTGATACCTTTATCAAGAAACCACTTATATGATTGGGTTTGCACATCAGTCAAGTTAGGTAATTTCAATACTTCTTTAATTTTAGAGAAACTACGTCCTGTACGATGCTTACCGTAATTCACTACGTGTCCGTTTAACAAGGAAAACATCCTTTCTGTCAGAGAAAGCAAATATTACAATTCTGTTACAAATCAAAAAAACTGGAATTTTAGGCATAAAAAAGACAAAAACAACGATTGTTGTTTTTGTCTTTATCATTTTGCTGGACAATAGATCAGCAAAATCCTGAAACTCAGCCTTTTAAATCAACAGAAAGTATACTAAGTTTCGTATAAAAAGTCAAATTAAGACATCAAATATTTAATTCTTAACTTCTTGCTTTTCTTTTTCAACATCAAATTTTAATTTACCACGATTTGAACCAATTTTTAGTGTATCGCCAGCAGCTAATTTACCATTAATCAACATTTCTGCAATTTGATCTTCAATTTCATTTTGAATTACCCGTCTTAATGGACGAGCACCGTTTTCTGGATCAAAGCCATCTTTAGCTATTTTATCTAGAGCGGCCCGTGAGATTTTTACTTCAATTTCTTTATGTTGAAGACGTGTAATCAACTTGTGCATTAATAAAGTTACAATTTGACGTAATTGCTTATTATCTAATTCTTCAAAAATAATCGTCTCATCAATTCTGTTCAAAAATTCTGGACGGAAAAATTGTTTAAGTGCTTGACGAACTCGATCTGCTCTTAGTTTAGCTTGATCTTCATTTCCAGCTGTAAAACCGACTTCCTTATTTTCGAAGATAGTTCTAGAACCTAAGTTTGAAGTCATGATAATAACTGTATTTCTAAAATCAACTTTTCGTCCTTTAGAATCGGTTAAAAATCCTTCGTCAAGAACTTGAAGTAATAAGTTAAAGACGTCTGGATGGGCTTTTTCTACTTCATCAAGTAAGACAACTGAATAAGGATGCCGTCTAACTTGTTCTGACAGTTGGCCACCCTCTTCATAGCCAACATAACCAGGAGCTGATCCGATTAACTTACTACTTGCAATTTGATCCATATATTCAGACATATCAATTCGAATCATATTATCTTCTGAACCAAACATTGCCGCAGCAACAGATTTTGCTAGTTCAGTTTTACCAACACCAGTTGGCCCTAAGAACAAGAATGACCCAATTGGACGTCCTTCATCTTTAATTCCACTTCGACTACGTCTAATTGCACGAGCAACTGCAGAAACAGCTTTATCTTGACCAATAACTCGCTTATGGAGGATCTTCTCAAGATTAGCTAAGCGCCGTGTTTCGTTACTCTTCATTTGAGTTACCGGCACCCCGGTCCAAGAAGAAACAATCTTAGCTACATCCTCAGAAGTAACAACAGCATTTTGTTTGCTATTATCATTTAAACTATTCATTATTTCATGTTGCTTTTCTTGAAGTGCATTTTGCTTATCTTGTAATTTTGCAGCTTCAACAAAATTTTGATTTGCAGCGGCATCATTCTTTTGCGAAATAATCTTTTTAATTTGATTATCTATTTGAACCAACCGAACATCTGAGCCAGCATTATTTTTAATTTTTACTGCAGCTCCAGCTTCATCAATCAAATCGATTGCTTTATCAGGTAGATAACGATCTGAAATATAACGGGTTGAAAGATTAATAGCATCTTTTAAGCTATCTTCAGATATTTTAACGTGGTGAAATTTTTCATACTTTGGTTTTAATCCTTCCAAAATTGCCAAGGTATCTTTTTTAGAAGGTTCATTTAAGCGAACTTGTTGAAATCTACGTGCTAAAGCTTGATCTTTTTCAATGTATTTTTGATATTCATCAAAAGTAGTAGCACCAATCATTTGTAAATCACCACGCGCTAAAGCTGGCTTCAAAATATTAGAAGCATCAATTGCGCCTTCAGCACCACCGGCACCGATAATCGTATGAATTTCATCGACAAAAAGAATTATCTTGCCATCTTTAGCAATTTCCTTAAGCATCTTCTTCATTCTATCTTCAAATTCACCACGATACTTAGTTCCAGCAACTAAATTAGCGATATTAAGTGACATTACACGCTTATCAAGAAGATCAATCGGCACTTTCTTTTGAACAATAGCTGTAGCGATCGCTTCAGCTACTGCAGTTTTACCTACTCCAGGTTCACCAATTAAAATTGGATTATTTTTTGTACGACGTGACAAAATTTGAATTACACGCTGTATTTCTTTATCACGACCAATAACGGGATCAATAGCACCTTCAATAACTCGTTGATTTAAATTGACAGCTGCATTGTCTAAAGTGGGTGTCGTTGTCTTCTTTGCTTGATTATTGTAATTTCCAGTCCCCACAGAATTATCAAACCAATTATCTGAATCAGCAAAATTACGATTTTGTTTTAAACTATCTTCGACATCTTGTCGCAAATGCATTAAATCGACATTTAAGTTCTTCAAGATCATTGCTGAAAGAACTTGTTCACTAGCTACTAAACCTAGCAAAATATGATTGGTTTGAATTTCACGATATCCACCTTGATCTGCTACACGTTTTGCATAATCTAAAGCGAGATTAAGTCGTGGGGAAATTTCCATATAATCAGTATTAGCTGCTGAGCCATAACCAGTATAGCGTTCAATTTCTTCTCTTACTGCAACTGGTGTAAGATTCCATGAACGCAAAATTTTACCAGCATCCCCATCCGACTCAATTACTAAAGCCAATAATATATGTTCTGTTCCAATATAACGATTATGAAAATTTTTTGCTTGCTCACGAGCAATTTCCAAAACTTGATTTGCACTCTTACTATAAGAATTTTCCATATAAACACCACCTTAAATAGCCGTTCAATATTCTAAACGTCTATGACTTTAATGTAAAATATCTGCTCTTAATGATTAAAAATAATTTTTGCTATGTTTTCTAAATACTTTTGATCGATCTCATCAAAATTCTCTAACTTCACAGAATCAATATCTAGCACTCCCCATAAGCTATTATTCTTAAAAATGGGAACCACTATTTCTGAATTACTGCGGCTATCGCAAGCTATGTGACCTGCAAATTGATGAACATCTGGTACTATTTCTGTTTTCTCATTTTGAGCTGCCGTCCCACAGACGCCACTTCCTAAAGAAATATGAACACAGGCCGGTTGTCCTTGAAATGGAGCTAAAACTAATTCACAATTTTTCATTCGATAAAAGCCGGCAAAATTCACATTATGAAGATTATTAAAAAGAAGTGCCGCTAAATTTGCAGTATTAGCAATCCAATCTTCTTCTCCCTCTACCAATGCCTGAGCTTGTTTAACCAGAAGTTCGTAGTCGTCTTTTTCTATCGCTGGCATAAAAATCACTCTTTTCTTAAGTTTATGTCATTATAACAAACGATTTTCTGATTAACTAGCTATTTACTTATTTTTTACAAGTAATTAATAATTAAAAAATAAGCATCCCTTAAAATAGAGATGCTTATCCTACATCGGGAAAACAAGATTTGAACTTGCGACCTCTGCGTCCCGAACGCAGCGCTCTACCAAACTGAGCCATTTCCCGGCAATAAAAAAACTCACCGGTAGGTGAGCTTATCTTGGAGCGGAAGACGGGATTCGAACCCGCGACCCCCACCATGGCAAGGTGATGTTCTACCACTGAACTACTTCCGCGATAACAAATATAATTATAGCAAAAATTATTTCTTTTGCAAATCATTTTTTACAAAAATAAAAACCTGCCAAACGGCAGGTGTTTCTATACAAAAATCTTAATATAGAAATGGAAGTGGAGCGGAAGACGGGATTCGAACCCGCGACCCCCACCATGGCAAGGTGATGTTCTACCACTGAACTACTTCCGCGATAACAGATATAATTATAGCAAAATAATTTTAATTTGCAAATACTTTTTTTAAAAAACATATTTTCTCTTTTTTTAGAATAAATTTATAGTAAAATCCTACTTGTTAAAAATTTTTATATCGGAGGGAGTGGAGTTAAAGAAAGCTGCAAAAAAACAGCTTAAAGGTAATTGGGCATGGGCGATTGGCCTTGCCTTTATTTCACAATTTATTATTGGTTTCTTGGTTGGCTTTAATAAACAAGTTTGGACTCAAGGTCTTCAATTTTCTGAACTTGATCCCGGACAAAAAATTGGGTTTGTCCTTTGTTCAACTTTAATCGGAATATTTATTTCTGCAATCATTTTGTGGGGCGTAACTTACAGCGTTTTAGCCTTCAGAGATGATCAAAAAAGAAACCAAACATTTTTAAAGCAACATTTGCCGCATTTGGAAATGGAAATTATGCTAAGACATTAAAAACAAGCTTTTTAACTAATTTATTTATGACTTTATGGGGAATTCTTTTCATAATTCCTGGTATCATTAAGGCTTATTCATATGCTTTAACACCTTATATCGTGAAAGATATGATTGATTCTAATCATGAGATGACCACAACTGAAGCTATCAACGAAAGTAAAAAGATTATGAAAGGTCATAAGGGTGAATTATTCCTCTTAGACTTAAGTTTTATTGGCTGGGCAATTTTGGTCTTCTTCCCTATTTATTTTGGCTTAATAATGATCGTAATGGGAGCAATAATTGGGACATCTGATTCAGCAGGAATGATTTTACTCATCCTTGGTTTCGTGGTTTCATTATGGCTTGCCCCATATTACCGTCAAACAAAGGCTAACTATTACCGTAATTTAGTTAGTGATAAATTTACTAATAAATCTGAAAATTAATCTAAAATAACTAAAAAATAGTACATGAGGCATTAACTTCATGTACTATTTTTTTGCTATTAAGCTTTATAACTAGTTCTTCTTATTTTTCTTTTCCATATCAGCCTTAACTTCGGCATCAATTGATTCAACCTTCTCAGGACGCATTGTTGGGAAAAGAAGTACGTCACGAATAGCTGGGGCATCAGTTAAGAGCATTACTAAGCGATCAATACCAATTCCTAAACCACCTGTAGGAGGCATACCGAATTCCATTGCACGAAGGTAATCTTCATCAATCATATCAGCTTCATCATTACCAGCTTCACGTTCAGCCATTTGTGCTTCAAAACGACCACGTTGATCGTCTGGATCGTTTAATTCTGAAAAGGCATTTCCATATTCTGTACCCATGATAAAGATTTCGAAACGATCAGTAAATCTTGGATCATCTGCATTCTTCTTAGCAAGTGGTGAAACTTCTACTGGGTGACCATAGACAAAGGTTGGATCCACAATAGTCTTTTCGCAGAATTCTTCAAAGAAAGCGTTGATAATATGTCCAACCTTCCAGAAGCTTTCAACGTGAATATGGTGTTCTTCAGCGATCTTAGTAGCTTCTTTTAAAGTCATTGGCTTCCAGAAATCAACACCAGTCTTTTCTTTAATTAAATCGACCATGTGAACACGACGAAATGGCTTAGATAAATCAATATCAGTACTTTGGTAATTGATCTTGCCATCTTTTGAAACCACTTTTGAAGCAGCTTTAATGATTCCTTCTGCTTCATCCATTACATCATGGAAATCCCAGTATGCTGCATAAGTTTCAAGTTCAGTAAATTCTGGGTTGTGACGAGTATCAACACCTTCGTTTCTAAATACACGTCCAATTTCATAAACCCGCTCCATACCACCAACAATTAATCTCTTTAATGGCAATTCAAGAGCTATTCTCATGTAAAGATTAATATCTAAGGCATTGTGGTGAGTAATAAATGGACGAGCTTCAGCACCACCAGGAATATTGTGAAGTACAGGCGTCTCAACTTCCAAGAAGTCACGATCATTTAAGTATTTACGAACTGCTTGAATAATCTCAGTACGATGAACGAAACGCATGTAACTTTCACGGTTAGTAATAAGATCTAAGTAACGCTGACGATAAATTTGTTCAACGTCTTTTAAGCCGTGATATTTATCTGGTAATGGACGAAGAGCTTTTGACAAGAAAGTAACGTGAAGTGCACGAATGGTTAACTCACCAGTATCGGTTTTCATTACTTCCCCTTCAATTCCTAAGAAGTCACCAATATCTGATTTCTTAAAAATCTTGTAATTATCTTCACCGACAATATCTTTACGCACATAAATTTGCATCTTACCAGTACGATCGTATAAATCAGCGAAGCCAACTTTACCTTTACCACGCTTTGCAAGCATACGACCTGCAATCTTGGTCTTAGGCATATCTTCGTTTAATTCATCCTTATCTTCTTGACCATACTTTTCGTTCAAAGTACGAGCCAAGTCTTGACGATCATACTTTCTTACACCATAAGGTTCAATTCCATGCTCACGCAATTCTTCCATCTTTTGTCGACGAGCAATTAACTGATCATTCATTTCATTCTTTGCCAATGTATCTTCCTCCATTAATCGTTCATTACGGCACGTCTTGCTTGACGCTTTTCGTAATCATCTGCAAAATTATCAAGTAAATCATACACTTCTTGACGTGTCCATACTTCATTTATTTTAGCACGAGTACGTGCTGAACGGGGAATTCCCTTCAAATAGTATGCAGCTTGTTGACGAAATTCCGGTACTGCAATTTTTTCACCTTTTAATTTTACCAAACCATCAAGCTGGTGTTTAGCGGTCTCGACTTTTTCACGAACAGTTTGTGGTGTTAATTTTTCGCCTGTTTCCAGATAATGAACCATGTCTTTTAAAATCCATGGATTTCCCAATGCAGCACGGCCTACCATAACTGCTGTTGAGCCAATTTCATCCAAAGCTTTTTTAGCATCCTCTGGTGTTTTGATATCTCCATTTGCAACAAATGGAACATCTAAAGCATTAGCTACATCATGTAAAATTTCCCAATCAGCATGTCCTTGATACATCTGTTTACGCGTTCTACCATGCATTGCAATCATTGAAGCGCCGGCCTCTTGGGCTGCCAATGCGTTTTCAACGGCAAATATATGCTTACGATCCCAACCAATTCTCATTTTAACTGTGACAGGTTTAGAAACATTTTGCACAACAGCATGTACCATTTGATAAATCTTATTTGAATCAAGTAACCATTTTGACCCTGCATCTGTTTTAGTTACCTTCGGAACTGGACATCCCATATTAATGTCAATTATGTCTGCATCAGTGTTTTGATCGATATATTGTGCTGCTTGAAGCAAGGTTCCCTCTGTTCCGCCAAAGATTTGAATACTCATTGGATGTTCACGCGGATCAACTTGCATCATTCTCAAAGTCTTTTTGTTACGATAAATAATTCCATGATCTGAAATCATTTCGCAAACAACCAATCCCGCACCAAATTCTTTGCACACAACTCTAAAAGCCGAATTAGATACACCGGCCATTGGTGCTACAACAACTCGATTTGGAATAGTGATATCTCGAATTTTCCAACTATTATTCACCAAATCACCCTTTCAAATACTCCAATATTGTAACAAAAAAGCTCCAAAGGGCAAATCATTGGAACTTTAATATTAGATATTTTATTCAGCGATTAATCTTTATCTGCTTTCTTCTTTGCTAAAATATCTTTTAATTCTTGTTCTGAGTAATGATATTTATTCCCACAGAAATTGCAAGTCAATTCTGCTCCGTGATCTTCACTAATCATCTCATTTAGTTGACTAGATTTTAATGTTTCAAGAATTCCAGCATATTTTTCTTTTGAGCAATCACATTTAAATGCGACATCATCTTTTTCAAGAATCTTACAATCAGTACCCAAAATTTTACGAGCTAAATCTTCTGGAGTCATGCCATCTAAAAATGAAGTCGATAAAGCTGGCAATTCATTGATTCGTTTAATTGTTCGATCGATTAATTCATCACTAGCACCTGGCAGCGCTTGTAGCATAAAGCCACCTGCTTCACCAATCGTATTATTTGGATTAACAAAAACAGATAGGCCAACAGCTGAAGGAATTTGTTCAGATTTAGTTAGATAATACGCAAAATCTTCTGCAATTTCGCCAGAAACAATTGGAACTTGACCTGTATAGGGCTGTTTAAGACCCAAATCTTTAGTTACTTCAAGCCAGCCCTGACCAACGGCTTTTTTCACATCAATATGATCATTATCTTTAGTTGGTAATGCAATATGTGGATTCTTGATATAGCCTTTAACTGTTAAATCTGCTTTGGCTGTAACAACAGTTGGCCCTACAGGTCCATTTCCTAATAAACGAACCGTTAATTCTTCTTTATCAGTAAGTTCTGCACCTGCTAATAAAACACTAGCAACCATAGTTCTACCAAGTACTGCAGACGAGGCAGACCAAGTATCATGACGTTTTTGTGCTTCACCAACCATCTCTTTAGCTGTAATCGTTAATAAACGCAAATTTTTAGTTTTATCAATTGCTTTAATTAAATAATCACTCATATTAATTCTCCTAAAAAAATAGAGCCTTACAGGCCCTATTTTTTATTTATTTTCATCATTAGATGATTCATCTTTTGAATCATTGTCGGCTGCTTGATCTGTCTTTTTTTCTGAAGGTGTATCTAATTCATGTTTAGCTTCATTTTCTTCAGATTCATCATGATCCTTTTTTTCTGCCTTCAAAACTTCACGTTTTTCAGCAGCGGCCTTAGCTTCTTCATATGTAGAAGCACTTGATTCACTTGGATATTCCTCATCATTCTTTTCAGGCATCTTTCCTGTCTTATATAATGACAAGATTTGTTTTTCGTTTAAAGTCTCGTACTTAAGAAGTGCATCAGCAATCAACTTATGTTTATCACGATTTTCTTCAACGATTTCAAGAGCCTTCTTATGAGCCTTATCCAAAATTCTCTTGACTGCTTCATCAATTTTAGCAGAAGTTGCTTCACTGTATGGTTTAATGCCATATGGATTAGTTTCGCCCTCTTTTTCAAGTTCAACCATTCCAAGTTCGTCAGTCATACCATAATTTACAACCATACTATGAGCAATTTGAGTAGCTTGTTCAAAGTCGTTTGAAGCTCCCGTTGACTTATCGCCAATTGTTGCTTCTTCACC
The DNA here is from genome assembly GCA_018883635.1 of Candidatus Lactobacillus pullistercoris. Lineage (GTDB taxonomy): Bacteria > Bacillota > Bacilli > Lactobacillales > Lactobacillaceae > Lactobacillus > Lactobacillus pullistercoris. Next base: position 23,933 of record JAHLFT010000094.1, on the reverse strand, counting down.
AGCACGACCACCCATTAAACCAACAATTTGTTCAAATAATTGTTTCTTGGTCAAAATGAATTGATCATCCTTTGGAAGCATGATGTTATAACCACCAGCACGACCACGTGGTACAATAGTAACTTTTCTAACAGTTCTAGAATCACTCAATGCCAAACCACAGATTGAGTGTCCAGCTTCGTGGAAAGCAACTCTCTTACGCTCTTGGTCTGAAATAAGACGATCTTTTTTAGCTGGACCCGCAATAACTCTGTCTTCTGCCTCATCAATATCAGAAGCTGTAATTTCAGTTCCATTACGACGAGCTGCAACTAAAGCGGCTTCGTTTAATACGTTAGCTAAGTCCGCACCAACAAAGCCTGGTGTTTGACGAGCAACTTCTTTTAAATCAACATCCGGAGCAAGAGGTTTATTCTTGGCATGAACCTTCAAAATAGCTTCACGTCCGCGAACATCAGGACGACCAACTAGAACTTTACGGTCAAAACGTCCTGGACGAAGCAAAGCGGGGTCCAATACATCGGAACGGTTAGTTGCGGCAATAACGATAACGCCTTCGTCTCCTTCAAAACCATCCATTTCAACTAACAGTTGGTTCAAAGTTTGCTCACGTTCATCGTTACCGCCACCCATACCATTTCCACGGCGACGACCGATCGCATCAATTTCATCGATAAAGATGATACTTGGTGCATTCTTTTTAGCATTATTGAATAAATCACGTACACGACTAGCACCAACACCAACGAACATTTCAACAAAGTCTGAACCAGACATTGAATAAAATGGCACATTAGCTTCACCAGCTACCGCACGTGCAAGTAAAGTTTTACCAGTACCAGGAGGACCCTCAAGTAGGACCCCAGATGGAATTTTTGCACCCAACTTTGTAAATTTAGATGGGTCTTTTAAGAATTCAACAACTTCGACTAATTCTTGTTTTTCTTCTTCTTCACCGGCTACGTCAGAGAAACGAACCTTATTCTTAGAAGGATCTTCTGGTTTAACGTGGGAGCGACCAAAATTCATGATTCCGCCTTGTCCACGTCCAGCACCACCTTGGTTCATCATCATCCAAAGCATAACGATAAACAAAATGGTTGGCACAAGCATGACAATTGTTGAAATCCAATTACCTGATTGTGACTCTCCTTGTGTAGTCATCCGAGCATTATTCTTTTGTGCCAAGTCTTGCACATTTGAAACGCTAGAATCGTTTTGTAGCATTGTAGTTGAAAAACGTGTTACATCACGACTAGATTTGCCGTTAAAGAAGTCAAAACTATTATTAGATTGACTCTTTGATTTTTGTGCTTTCTTGTAATTACCTGAAACGGTATATACGCCATTAGCAGGTTGAACACTAAAGTTTTTAACTTTGCCTTGACGAAGATCCTTCACAAATTCTGAATAGCTAATATTTTCTGTACTACCAGAATTATTGGATCCGCCGAGTGCCCAGTTGATTCCCCATAGGAGCAGAAGGAACACAACTATATAGAAAAGGCCATTTGATAACAGCCGATTCCGGTTATTCTTCATAAAAAACCTCCGCAAAGTTTCTAAAAGTTATACGAATAAAAGTTTAACACAAATACGAGTATAGCTCTAATCTTTTACAAGTTCTTATACATTTTTTAATTGATATAAGAAATATTGTTTGCCGTTTTTTTTCCAAACCTGTTCTTTAAAAGTTTTTTCAACAAAAATAATTTGACCATTTTCATCAAAAATACTTAGACAGTACGCTCTTAATAAAGCAGGAATTTTTGCTTGTGCAAACTTTTTTTTAGGTTTGACATGATGACCATCTTTTAATAAGAGCCGGTCTGTAGATGAAATTGATCCAATATAAAATTTAGATGAAGCAGACCAAAATTCACCGATTATTGGCCACTCTTTTTTATTATCCTGCGAAATAAAAAACTTTTCTCCTCTAAAAGTAAAGATTTTATCTAAAATAATCTCTTCTTTTAGATTTGATATTTTAGGCAAATCATTTGGTACTAAATAAAAATAGCCTTGATAATTGATTAAATCATAACCTGTCAAATGGTCATTAACCCTTCTATGCCATTTTTTCCAAATAAAAGAGCGCCAAAAGTATAATTTTTGTGTATCAGTAAATGCTTTTATTTTATTTTCTTTTAAGCGATACGCTATTTCTAAAAAAGGCTCTACATCACAGACTGCGGTAATTTCTTGATTGGCTAAAGATGTAAGTGTAGTTTGCTCTATACTATAACGAAGCGCATTTTCTAAAATTCTTGAATTTTCTTTTTTCAGTAGTGGAACAACATGATGGCGAATTCGATTTCGCATTGTATCATCAAGTTGATTAGTACTGTCTTCAATATAGGCAATATTATGACGATGATCGTAATCTAGTAATTCTTTTTTAGAAAAAGTAACAAGCGGCCTTAACAAAGTAATTCCTTGCATTTTACCAGCCATTTGTAAACTATTCATTTCTTGGGGATTACCTGAACGAATTAATTTCAATAAAATATTTTCGAGTAAATCATCGCCATGATGTGCAGTCAATAAGTAATCAGCATTATATTTTTTTACAATTTTAATCAAAAAAGTATAACGTGCTTCACGTGCAGCAGCTTCTAATCCAACATTAGGGTGCTTATTAACAGGCCAACTACCATTTTCTAGAGGTAAATTATTTTGATCACAATAATTTTGCAGTAAGCTTGTCTCTTTATCACTATCACTTCTTAATTGATGGTCGAAATGCGCAACTATTATTTTTAATTCAAATTTTTTATTTAATCTGCACAGCATGTCGACTAAAGCCATTGAATCAGGTCCACCACTTGCAGCAACGACTAATTTTTTGTTTTTTAAAGATATATTATTTTGGTTAAAAAAATTCAGAATTTTCATTTTCATAAAAAAATGGCCCACGCAAAGGGCCATTATCAGTTAAAAATTAATCAATGTCTGTTTAAGTTTCTTTATTTCTTGATCAGCATCTTGAACAGTTTGATTTAAAAGGCGATCAAATTCTTCAGGTTTAGAATTTGAAAAAGGATTGCGGGGATCTTTCAAGTCTGGATCATTAACTCGACTCAAAGATAGAGCCAACTTACCTTTATAGTTATGAACAACGACTACACGCAATTGATCGCCAACTTTTAAACTATTCCTTTTTCTTAGCCAATTTCCAGAAAAGTCCTTATGATGAATTAATCCAGACTGCCTACCTGGTAAAGTTAAGAAAACTCCGAGATCAGTAATATTATTGATAACTCCGGTTACCCTGTTACCAACTTGATACTTCATTAATCTTTATCTCCATCTGGAATATTATATACTTTTTCATTATTCTTCGAATAGAAGAACTTATTGCGAATAAACTTAGCAACATAATCTGGATCTTTTAAATTATCGCGTTTTTCTTTTAGTCTATTATCTTCAGCCTTTACTTTAGATAAAGTTTTCTTGGAAGCCTGCACTTGACTGTTAATTTTTGCAGTCTGTGAAACTTTCATTCCAATTTGAACACCTAAAGCAACGAAGATTATTGCAAAAATTGCAATAATTTTATTTCTTCTAACTCGATGAATTTCTTTTTCTCTACGAGCTTGTTTCTTCCTCAGCCTAGCCTCACGTGCTTGTGGACTTTCTGAATTATAAATCCTTGGTCCGCTCATTTTTGATCCCCTATTACACTAAAAAACACTGTTTATATTATAGCAGTGTTTCACAGATTAATCAACAATCTCGTATAAGTCGCTGGCTTCAGCTTTCTTTGTTGTTTCTTTAATATCTAAAACCTTAGCTCTTACTTGTCTTGTTCCGTAGCCAACCTCAATAATATCGCCTAGCTTAACTTCATAGCTTGACTTAACTACACGGTCATTTACCTTAATTCGACCTTTTTCCGCCATTTCTTTTGCAACGGTTCTTCTTTTCACCAAACGTGAAACTTTCAAAAATTTATCAATTCTCATTTTTTACCTCTTATCTTTGAATAATATCACTGGCTGCAGTGAAAAAAGTAATTAATTCATTGAAAAGCATTCGATTATTCATCTTATCAGGTAATTCTAAAAGAACCACCATCTTCTTTTCTTCGGTCATACTAATTCGTGCTTTTAAACTAACATGTTCTAGTGCTCTAAATATATTAGGGCCTTCAAGTTCATGAGAAGCAGCTTTATCAAATTCAACCTTAATCTTATCTTTTTTAATCTTGATAGCACTTAAAACTTGTGCCAAATCAGCGTTAATTTTCAAATTAGAAATTGCAATCAAGTTTTCAACAGCTGCTGGATAATCACCGAAACGATCGATTAATTCATCTTCGATTTTATCTAATTCATCCTCATTGTTTGCGGCTTTAATTTTCTTATAAAATTCAATCTTCTCTTCTTGATCGGCAATATAAGTATCAGGAATATATGCCTCTAGGCCCAAATCTACTTCAGCATTCGACCTTTTAACTACCTTTTTACCCTTACGCTCTTTAATTGCATCACTTAACATTTGTGAATAAAGATCATAACCTACACTATCGATAAATCCGTGCTGCTGAGCTCCAAGCATATTACCAGCCCCACGGATTGATAAATCACGCATCGCAATCTTAAAACCAGACCCTAATTCAGTAAAATCGCGAATTGCGTCTAATCTTTTTTCACCAACTTCGGTTAAAACTTTATTCTGCTTATATAAGAAATATGCATAGGCAAGACGGGCACTACGACCAATCCGTCCACGAAGTTGATACAACTGACTCAAGCCATAATGATCAGCGTCTTCTATGATCATAGTATTGACATTCGGCATGTCGATTCCAGTTTCAATAATGGTTGTTGTTACCAAAATATCAAATTCACGATTTAAAAAGCGATATAAAATATCTTCCAATTGACTTTGGCTCATTCGTCCATGTACGCTAGCGATACGCGCATTTGGCATCAATTTTTCAAGGCGTGTCACCACTTCATCAATATCGCCAATCCGATTGTGTAAATAAAACACTTGTCCTCCGCGATTCATTTCACGCAAACAAGCATCCCTAATCACATTTGGTGTCTGTTCCATGACATATGTTTGAATCGGATACCGGTTTTGTGGCGGCGTTTCCATAACTGATAAATCACGCACGCCCACCATCGACATATGTAAAGTCCGCGGAATCGGTGTTGCTGTTAATGTTAAAACATCAATATTAGCTTTAAGCTGTTTTAATTTTTCCTTATGTTTAACGCCAAAGCGCTGCTCTTCATCGATAATTAATAAACCAAGATCTTTAAAAGAAACATCTTTTGACAAAATGCGGTGGGTACCAACGACAAAATCAATTTTGCCATCTTTTAAACCCGCAATTATTTCTTTTGATTCGGCTGGTGTTTGGAAACGCGAGAGCATGGCAACATTTATCGGGAAATTCTTAAAGCGTTCTTTAATCGTTTCATAGTGCTGCTGAGCCAAAATAGTTGTCGGTACCAAAAAGGCAACTTGCTTATTATTTTCTGCAGCTTTAAATGCAGCCCTCAAAGCAACTTCGGTTTTACCAAAGCCGACATCCCCAACAAGCAAGCGATCCATCGGCTTAGGCTTTTCCATATCCTGCTTAATTTCTTTAATTGACCGCAATTGGTCAGCTGTCTCAACGTATGGAAATGCATCATCAAATTGCCGTTGTAAATCATCATCTTGCGAAAAAGCGAATCCTTTCTCTGATTCTCTTTTCGCATATAAATCAATCAAATCATCGGCAATATCCTCAACTTTTGATTGAACCTTACGCTTAGTCTTGGCCCATTCACTGCCACCTAATTTATTAATATGTGGTGTTTTACCTTCAGAAGCGACATATTTTTGAACAAGCTTTAATTGATCAGCTGGAACAAATAATTGATCACCTTTTTGATAGGTAATTGTAATATAGTCGCGTTTAACGCCATTGTTTTCCAGCGTCTTTATTCCTTCAAAACGACCAATTCCGTGATTAACATGAACAACATAATCACCAGGTTTTAATTCAGTATAATTTCTTAAGCGTTGAGCATTCTCTAGAGTTTTTACGCGCTTTTGCCGGTGCTGACGTTTATTAAATAGTTCGCGCTCAGTTAAATAAATTAAATCAACATCTGGAAGATCAAATCCGCTGGCATAATCAGCAACTGTGATTTGCGCCCGCTTTTCAATTAAATCGTCTGTATTAACAACAGGCAAATCTAAACCGAAGTCGATCATCGTTTGTGCAATTTGCTTGGCCCGTTTTTCATTATCTGCTTGTAAAATTACTGTCTGTTTACGTTGCAGATAACTTTCAATTTCTGCTTTAATAAGTGGCATCTGACTAAAGAATTGCTCAGGTTCACGACTATTCCAATTTAAAATTTGTCCTAAACGAATTCTTCCCATACTCCTTTGGAAAAGAGAAAAGTATATGCGGTGATGCTTATCTTTAGTCATGACCTGAGTATAATCAGCTCTTAATTTTTGACCAGGTAAAAGTGCGGCATTCTTTATTTCATCTGCTAAATAAGCATTATTTTGTTCATCAATATTTTGAACAGCTTGTTTAATTAAGGGTAAATCATCAATAAAAAGCAAGCCATCTTTAGCCAAATAGTCAACTAAATTGCTAGGGTTTTCAATTAAATAATCAATTAAAAAAGCATAATTCCTAGGTAATATTCCCTTTTTTAGTTCATCGATTTCTTGCGCAAAATGCTTTTTTAACTCTTCTTTTTTACTATCCTTAGCAATCTCTGCCTCTATTTTTTCCGCTGCTTTTATAATTTGCTCTTTATTAAAGACGCGATCCTGGGCAGAAGTAATTGTCAAATGATCTATTTCTTTATTACTGCGCTGACTTGCAAGGTCGAATTCTTTAATTGTATCAATTTCATCACCAAAGAATTCTATTCTGACTGGATTTTCTTGATCTAGTGGATAAATATCTAAAATATCTCCACGAATCGCAAACTCTCCCGGTCGTGCAACCAGGGCTTCTTTCTGATAACCAGCCGTGACTAACCAATTATTTAACTCTTTTAAATCATATTCTTGGTCAAAAGCAAATTCTTTTTTAAAAGAAGAAAAATCTTTAACTGGGGATAATTTATATTGCAAGCCTTGTGGCGTTGTTACAACAATCCCTGCCTTACCTGTTAATAAGAAGTTCAGAGATTGCAGTCGGTTACTTAATTCATCCGGAGAAGCCACCGCATTTTGCGTTGCAAGCGTGCTATCAACAGAAAAGTATTGAACTAGCCCATCATCCATAATGCCGCTTAACTCGTTATATAGATTTTGAGCTTTATTTTCATTTTCTTCGATCAAAAGAAGTGGCACTTTTTTTTGCAGGACTATTTGCTTTAAGAGCAGACTAAAAGCACCGGCATTGGCGCCAGTGATTAGTGAGTTTTTTACTTGCGAAGTTTTTTGAATAAAATTAGTTAAATCTTGATCTTTACTTATAAAATCTGTTAAACGCATTTTAATTATATTTATTCATCAAATATTGACTATCATGACCGTCAATAAAATCATTGATAATCTCAGTACTTGTTTCAAAAGCATCAGCCATTAGCTTTTGTTGTTCTGCATTAAACGGTGTTAAAACCCAAGAAACAACAGAAGTCTTTTCAGGATGACGAATTCCGATTTTAAGGCGATTGAATTTTTCTGTTCCTAAATCGCGAATAATACTTTTAATTCCATTATGACCACCGGATTTGCCGTTACTACGAATTCTTATTTTTCCAATTGGCATATCCATATCATCTTGAATAACTAAAACATCGGATGGAGCAATCTTAAAGAAATTGGCAACTTGAGCAATTGAGCGGCCGGATTCATTCATAAAAGTTTGTGGTTCTAAAATAATAACATCTTCGCCATTAATCTTTTCTTTGGTCCAGTGACCTTCAAATTTATCCTTATTTAAGTCTAAATTATTTTTATTTAAATAATGATCAATTGCCATAAAACCAGTATTATGTTTAGTTCGATCATATTTACTACCGGGATTTCCTAAACCTGCAATTAACTTCATTGTTATTCTCCTCAATTTGCAATAATTCGGTTATCAATTATAGCACAGCTCCACTTTTTTCTTTAAAACAAGACATTTAACTTAACTGTGGCACGGATAAATGGTTCTTGATATAATAAGCATGTTAAATTTATCCCTAAACATGAAAGGATTTTATTTTTATGTCAAGAGACGAAAGACCTCGTAAGGTTATTTTAGTTGGTGACGGTGCCGTAGGTTCTACTTTTGCATTTTCAATGGTGCAACAAGGTATCGCAGAAGAATTAGGTATTGTTGATATCGTTAAGGAAAGAGTTGAAGGTGACGCCATCGACTTAGCCGATGCAACTCCTTGGACTTTTCCAAAGAACATTTATGCAGCTGATTACTCAGACTGCAAAGATGCGGACTTAGTAGTAATTACTGCTGGTGCTCCACAAAAGCCAGGCGAAACCCGTCTTGATCTTGTTAACAAGAACTTGAAGATTTTATCATCAATCGTTGAACCAGTTATTGAATCAGGCTTTGAAGGTATTTTCTTGGTTGTTGCTAACCCTGTTGATATCTTAACTCACGCAACTTGGAAAATGTCAGGTTTCCCTAAGGATCGCGTAATCGGTTCAGGTACTTCACTTGATTCAGGTCGTCTTCAAAAAGTTATCGGTGAATTAGAACACGTTGACCCTCGCTCAGTTAACGCATACATGCTTGGTGAACACGGTGATACTGAATTCCCAGCATGGAGCTACAATAATGTTGGTGGCGTTAAGGTTAGCGACTGGATTAAGGCTCACGGCATGGATGAATCTAAGCTTGAAGAAATCCACAAGCAAGTTGCTAACATGGCCTACGATATCATTAATAAAAAAGGTGCAACCTTCTACGGTATCGGTACTGCTGCTGCAATGATTGCTAAGGCTATCTTAAACGATGAACACCGCGTTCTTCCATTATCAGTACCAATGGATGGTGAATATGGTTTACACGACCTTCACATTGGTACTCCAGCAGTTGTTGGTCGTAAGGGTCTTGAACAAGTTATCGAAATGCCTTTAAGCGATCACGAACAAGAATTAATGACTGCTTCCGCAAATCAATTAAAGAAAGTTATGGATAAAGCTTTCAAAGAAACTGGCGTTAAGGTTCGTCAATAATTTAGAATAAATTTAAGGTGTCTGGGAAATAATTTTCCCAGACACCTTTTTACATACTCTATTCCAGAATTATCGTGGTCAGAAACAGAAATAGCCGACTATAGTTACGAACATAACTTGAATACTTCGTATTCTAATTCGGTTCTAGACTATCTCGGCTATTTCTCCAAGAGTTTCTTCCCACTCACTTTTTTTGTACTTAAGCTAAAATTCTTTAATTAAATATTAAAAAAGAGATTTGAGGCATATTTTCAATGCTAAAATATGATGTAGTTAATATCTAGCAGTTTTTAATTTAGATTTAATTTTAATCAAATCTGTGCTATAATGATGTGAAATATTTTCACAATTAATACATTCAAAAATGGAGGTAGCTAGATGCTTATCAAATCTTTGGTTCGTAAAAAAGACTACTTAACTACAGTAAATGAAAAAGCAACTTTGGAAGAAGCTTTAAAGATACTAGAAGATTCAGGCTTTAGATGTGTACCTATTCTAGACGATACTGGCACAATTTTTCGTGGTAATATTTATAAGATGCATATTTATCGTCACAAATCACAAGGCGGTGACATGAGTTTACCTGTTACTTACTTACTTAAAAACGCTACTAAGACTATCAAGGTAAATTCTCCGTTCTTTAAAGTCTTCTTTAACATTAAAGATTTACCATATATTTCTGTTCTTGATGAGGATAATAAATTTTATGGGATTTTAACCCACGCTAGTTTACTTAGAATGTTATCTGATGCATGGAATATTAAGCACGGCTCATATGTTTTAACTGTTCTTTCAGATAATTCCCGTGGTAATTTGGTTAAAATGTCAAAGATCATTTCTAAATACAGCAATATGGCTAGTGTAATGACGTTAGATGCAGCCGCTGGTGAATTAGGTGGCGACTTTGTTCGTCGTACTTTATTCACTCTTCCTGCTGGAGTTTCTGAAACTACAATGAAGACTATTGTTGAAAAGTTACAAAAGAAAAATTACGTTGTAGCTGAAATAGAGGATCTACAAGCTGGGATGAACATTATGAGTGATGAAAATCCAGGTGTATTTATTGACCATCCTCATGAATAACCATTAATTAGTGTCAAACAAAAAGGAGTTCTCAACGAACTCCTTTTTTGTTTATTCTTCGTAATATTCACGCGGTAAACGATCACTTAATAAACAAGCAACTTCATAGTGAATAGTATCAACATAATCTGCGGCCGCCTTAATATTATTTGGATCATTTGGATTGTCTGAAATTAAAGTTACTTTTGTACCAACTGGCATCTTTTCAGACATTTTAACCATAAATTGATCCATGCAAATACGGCCAACGATTGGGCAATAATGCTCCCCCACTTTAACCTTAAAGCCTTGAAATTTTCTGATCCAACCATCTGCATAACCGACTGGAACAGTTCCAATAATCGTATCTTTGTCGGCAACAAAAGTTGAACCATAACCCACACCATCACCTTTATGAATTGTCTTAACATGGGTTAATTCGCTAACAAAAGAAAGCGCAGGTTTTAATTCAATACTTGCTTTTAGATCTGGACTAGTTGGATTAGAAGAAGGATTTAAACCGTAAATTCCGATTCCAAACCGAACCAAGTCGCTGTGAATATCTTTATCAAAAATGCTGGCAGCCGTATTATCAACATGTATCCACTTTGGCTTTACAGTAAGCAAGCTCTTCATATGCTTAAACTTTTCTACTTGATGCTTAAAATAAGTATCATCTGCACTATCTGCCGAAGCAAAATGAGCAAACATACCCTCAATGAAGAAGGAATTATTGTTTTCCAAAAGTTTATTTGCTTCAACAAATTCTTGATCTTCATTAAAGCCGATCCGACCCATTCCTGAATCAATTGCTAAATGAATTTTTAACTTTAAATTTTCCTTTTGTAAATACTTGCTTGCTTCTTTTAACCATTCTAAATTTGGTGCAGTTAAGGAAATGTCATTAACAGCAGCAAGAGGTGCATATTCTGGAGAGACAACTCCTAAAACCAAAATAGGTTTAACGATATCTGCCTTTCTCAGCTCTAAGGCTTCATCTAAAATAGCAACACAAAAGCCACTCACACCTACTTTTACTGCAGTCTTAGCAACTTCTACAGCTCCATGTCCATAACCATTTGCTTTAACAACGGCAAAAATTTTTTGACCTTTTTGTAAATGTTTCTTTTCATTTTCAATATTTTGTTTAATTGCACTTAAATTAACTAGTACAACCGCTGGACGGTGAATACCTGCAATCATTATAAATCCTCCAAAACTACAAATGTAATAATTTCATGATTGTCATGTGTGATACTAGGGAAAATACGGCCATCATATTTCTTTGAAGTCATGACTGGATGTCCAAGTTTATCCCACAAAGTTTCAACATCTTGAAAGCCAACATATTTGCCCAATCCTGTTCCCATTGCTTTTGAAAATGATTCTTTTAAAGAAAAACGGCCACCAAGATATTCAACTTTTCTCTTTCCCTTAAGTTTGCTATATTGCTCAAATTCTTTTGGGGTTAATACTTTTTTAGCAAAGTTATCACCACGAGCAACAATCTTCTTTATTCGTTCTACTTCAACGGAATCAATTCCAACGCCTTTAATCAAACCTGTTCACCTCACACAAGAAATAATTATAGTACAAAAAATGAGTCGCATAACAGCAACTCATTTGATTAACTAAAAATTAATCTTTATTATTTTTAATTACAAAATCACGTCCGTGGTTTCCACGTTTGCGCTTATTATAATGGCGATCGCGTTTAAAGTGTATATTTCTACCGCGACGATCGTGACCATTTCGTGAGCGACTATTTCTTCGACCTTTTCCTTTATATGGCAATGGCTTTTCCGGAGTGATCTTAACTTTAACAGCAGTAGAATCTTTAGACAAATTCTTTAAAAATGCTGCTACTAAATCTAATGCAGAATAATTCTCAAGTAATTCATTGGCATCTTCTTCATATTTGCCTAAATCACCATGAATTAATTCTTCAATTTGCTCCTTGGCCTGTTTCAATTGGCCATGCAAAGCTTGGTCATCAGTTGGTGGACGAAGCGGTGACATTTTCTTTTTAGTTAACTGCTCAATCGTGCGCATATAGCCAATTTCATTAGGTGTTACAAAAGTAACTGAAATACCATTTTGTCCAGCACGACCGGTACGACCAATTCTATGAACATAAGAATCTGGGTCCTGCGGAATATCATAGTTATAAACGTGAGTAACACCCGAAATATCTAATCCACGCGCAGCGACATCGGTTGCAACCAAAATGTCTAGTTTTCCTGCACGGAAACGCTTCAAAACGCTCATTCTTCGTGCTTGCGATAAATCACCATGAATTCCTGCAGCATTATAACCACGAGCTTGCAGTCCGCGAGTTAATTCATCAACTCTTCTTTTGGTTCTACCAAATACTACAGCCAAATCTGGTCCTTGAACATCGATCAAGCGGCACATAATATCAAATTTTTCAGATTCTTTTGCGCGAACAAAATATTGGTCAATTAAATCAGCAGTTAATTCCTTAGCTTTAATTTTAACAATTTCAGGATTATGCATAAACTTTTCGCCAATTCGCAAAATTGGTTTAGGCATAGTAGCACTGAATAAAAGAGTTTGACTGCGTTTTCCAGCATATTTTAGAATGCTTTCAATATCTTGAATAAAGCCCATGTCAAGCATTTCATCAGCTTCATCCAAAACTACAGTCTTAACTTCCTCCAAATTAATTGTCCCTCGCTTTAAATGATCAAGAAGACGACCAGGTGTCCCAACTAAAATTGCTGGAACATGATGCTTCAATGATCTTATTTGGCGACCAATATCAGCTCCACCGTAGACAACTTGAACACGTGCATTTTCATCACGACCTAAACGGAAAAGCTCTTCTTGAGTTTGAATTGCTAACTCACGTGTTGGTTCAATAATAACTGCTTGAATTGCCTTATGTTGTTTTTCTAAGTTTTGTAAAATTGGTAAGCCAAATGCTGCTGTTTTACCTGTACCAGTTTGCGCTTGTCCAATAACATCTTTTCCCGCTAAAGCTAATGGGATCGTTTCCGCCTGAATCGGAGTTGCTTCCTCAAAACCTGATCTTTTAATTGCTTTGAGCAAAGCATCATTTAAGTCTAATTCCGAAAATTTCACTAATTAATTTCTCCTATCTGAGCCGATCGACAACTTTTTCAAGGTGCATACCATGTGAACCCTTTAATACTACGATGTCATCCGGCTTAATATCATTCTTTAAATCTTCAATCATATGATCCATATGGTCAGGTGAGTAATAATGTAAGTTATCTTCGCCATATTTTGACTTTAAGGCATCATACAAATGCTTCATTTCATCCCCAAACAAATAAACTTCATTAATAATTTGAGGATCAAGCGTATCAGCTAAACTTGCGTGTAATTCAGCAGATTTTTCACCCAATTCGAGCATATCGCCTAAAACAGCAATTCTTCTTCCATCTGCTGGAACTTCAATTTGACCAAAGCTGGTTACTACCGCTCTTACCGCTGTTGGATTTGAATTATAAACATCACTCATAATATCTTCACCAACATCGCCTTTTTCCCATTCCATTCTATTGGCAGTTGGAGTGAAATTAGATAATGAAGCGGCAATTTCTTCATCACTTTCACCAAAATGGTGTCCAACACTAATTGCGGCCATAGCATTAGAGACATTATGTTTACCAATCATCGGAATTGAAAACTTTTGTTCAGAATTATTAATTGTAAAAGTTGCGTGATGCTTATAACTTCTAAATTTTGTAGCAAAAACAGTATCATCGTCTTTAAAACCAAAAGTTGCCTTTACCTGCTCAATCTTCTTTGCACGTTCTTCTAAAAGTGGTTCATCACCGTTATAAATGAATTCGCCATCTTCACGCAAAAAATCAGTAATTTCCATCTTGGCATCGGCAATCTTATCACGACTGCCAAAGAATTCAATATGAGCTTCACCAATCATTGTAATGACACAAACATCGGGATGAGTTAATTCACTTAAATGATGAAGTTGACCAGGACGGTCCATTCCCATTTCTAAAACCAAAATTTCGGTATTTGGCTTCATTTCAAGAATTGTCATCGGTACACCAATTTCATTATTGAAATTAGCTTGCGTTTTATGCACATTAAACCGTTTTGATAAAACAGCAGCAATCATATCTTTAGTAGTAGTCTTACCGTTTGATCCAGTAATACCTACAACTGTCGGATTTACTTTTCGCAAATAATACCGAGCCAAATCTTGCATGGCAGTCAATGGATCGTCCACCTCTAACACTGCAAGATTTTCAGGTTTATTTGGATGTCCTTTTTTCCATAAAGTAGCAGAAGCACCATTATTAATTGCACTTGCAATAAAATCATGCCCATCTCTTTCACCAGCAAGTGGTACAAAGAGGCCACCTTCACTAATCTTTCTGGAGTCAAAAGCGACTGAAGTAATGATTGTCTTATCGTCGCCTTCACATGTTGTATTTAAAGCTTTGGCAATTTCGGCCAGTTGCATTTTCATTTATCTTTACTCCCATAAAAACATAATTATACAGCAACCATTATACGTTCTTTCAGCTCATCTGCCAAATGAACTTAACTAGGAACAAAAGAAGCAGTCCCTAATGGGACTGCTTCCACCAGAATACTAGGTATTACTTCTTCAAGCCATACTTCTTGTTGAACTTTTCGATTCGACCATCTGCTTGAGCAAACTTTTGCTTACCAGTGTAGAATGGGTGTGAATCTGAAGAAATTTCAACACGAATCAATGGGTAAGTGTTACCTTCGTAATCTACAGTTTCTTCTGAATTTAAAGTTGAACCTGCTAAGAACTTAGCACCAGTAGCTGAGTCCATGAAGACAACTTTGTGAAAATCTGGATGAATACCTTGTTTCATAATTTTTTACTCCTTTTGCCATGATCATCTTTCAGATCATAGATTAATCGATTAACGTTACTAAGGATACCATCTCAGCACTTATTTTTCAACTAAAAATTGTACTTCTATTTCTTTTTAAGTCGCTCATTAACTTTTTTTGCATATGGATCAATTTTTTTCATACTTGACTTAATTCCCCAATAATAAAAAGCAAGAGAACAAATAATAATTACGACAAAATCCCACGGATAAGCTATTACATTTATTCCGCCAAAACCGTTACTTCCGATATAAGAAATAATCGAAATAAAAATCAAATAATCGATTAACCAATACGCATCTAACAACTGCGTTTTTAAATTGGAATGCTGATATTTAATTTCATAATAAATATAAACCGGTAAGCCTAATGCAATTACAAAAATAACTTGTACTGTCGTTGGCCACATTGACCAATAAATAGCTAAGCTAGTTAATACAAATGCAAATGGTGCAAGGAATTTCATATAGTTGGGCTTAAATGGACGTTTTAAATCTGGTTCAATTTTTCTTAATGACATTACTGTCACAGGTCCCGTCAAGTAAGCAATCAAAGTTGCAGCAGCAATAACAGTGGCAAGCAAATTCCAGTTTCTAAATACACTGACTAATAGCATTGCTAAAAGTAAGTTAACTATCATGGCAAACCGGGGAATCATGTATTTTTGATTTAAACGTCCTAGCCACGCTGGTAGGTGCTTAGTGTGTGTCATCGCCGCCATCGCTCTAGAAGCAGTAGCTACAAAAGCTACACCCGTACCAAATGGCGATACAAAAGCATCCAAATAAAGCAAAATTACTAACCAATTAATCCCTAAAATAATAGCAAGATCTGCAAATGGCGAAGTAAAGTCAATTCCGTGCCAGCCAGATTTGGCTAAAGTACTTGGTTCAACTGCTCCAATAAAAGTTACTTGCAATAATACATAAATCGCAGCCGTAATAATCATTGAAATTAAAACCCCACGAACAATATTTTTACGCGGATTTTTAATTTCACCACCCATATTAATTACCGTTTGAAAAGCATCATAAGACATGATAATTCCTGAAATTGATGTTGCTTCAAAGATTGAACGACTGCCATAAGGCATAAATTCATGTATATTATGGCCAAAATTTTCCGCATGAAAGCCACTTGCAATTAAAACAATAATAGTTAGCGTTGGTAATAAAATTTTAAAAATCGAAATCAAGTTGGTAAAGTGCGTCATGATTTTTACGGACCAATAATTAATTAAAGTAAAAACGACCATAAAAATAAAAACGACCCCTAATCCTTCAAAGGTAATATTTCCATCATGAATAAAATGATGCGTCCAGTTTGCCCAAGACCAAGGCCAAGAAGACATATATTGAACTGCTGCAACAGCTTCCATCGGAACTAAGGTGACAAGCGAAATCCAATTTGCCCAGGCTGCAATAAAACCTAAAAGTGGACCATGACTATATTGAGCATAACGGCTCATCCCACCACTTTCAGGAAACATTGAACCTAATTCAACATAGGTTAAAGAAATCGCAATGATAATAATTGCACCTAAAATCCAGGAAATAATTGCGGCTGGTCCAGCAATCTTAGCTGCAGAACCAGAGCCAAAAAGCCAGCCAGAACCAATTAAAGAATTCAAGGCCAACATAATTGCTGAAAAAAGACTAATTTGATGAATTTTTTTTGCTTCATTTTACTCTCACTTCACATAATTATGGGCTTAATTATAACAAATCCATACTAATGAAGTAAAAATAAAAATAGTGAGAAATAATTTTTATTTTTAAAAATCAAGAATTATTTTCTCACTATTTTTATAATTAATAATCTTTTTAATAAATTTGATGTTTGTCAGTCAATTTTTTAACTTGCTCTTTAGCTTTTGCTAAAACTGATTGGTCAGTAGCATTATTCAAAACATCAATAATAATATCAGCAACTTGTCTTGCATCGGCTTCTTTAAAGCCGCGACTAGTAATTGCAGGCGTACCAAGTCTCAAACCACTAGTTACAAATGGACTGCGCTTATCTCCAGGAATTGATTCTTTATTAGTTGTAATATTGACTGAATCAAGTAGGTTTTGTGCATCTTTTCCAGTTATTTCCGTCTTAGTCAAATCAATAATCATCAGATGATTATCTGTCCCACCCGAAACAACGCGAATATTATCACTCTTATTAAATTCATCAGCCATCGCAGCAGCGTTTTTAACTACTTGATTAATATAATCAGTAAATTCTGGCTGAAGATCTTCATAAAATGCTTGTGCTTTAGCAGCAATAACATGTTCAAGCGGGCCACCTTGTGTACCTGGGAAAACAGCAGAGTTTATTTTCTTGCCTAAATCAAGGTTGTTAGAAAGAATCATGCCTCCTCGTGGACCACGTAAAGTCTTATGCGTAGTTGTCGTTACAACATCTGCATATGGGAGTGGGCTTGGATGAGCACCGGTTGCCACAAGGCCTGCAATATGAGCCATATCAACCATTAAATATGCACCAACGTCATCTGCAATTGCCTTAAATGCTTCCCAATCGATTACACGACTATAAGCCGAAGCTCCAGCAATAATTAATTGCGGACGAACTTCACGGGCAAGCTTGCGAATTGCATCATAATCTAGCTCTTCTGTATCTGGATTTAAGTCATAGCTATATGAATGAAAAATTTTTCCAGAAAAGTTAACTTTGGATCCATGAGTAAGGTGACCACCGGCATCCATTCCCATGCCTAAGATTTTATCACCCGGTTTTAGTAAAGCATTATAAACTGCCATATTTGCCTGTGAACCTGAGTGCGGTTGAACATTAGCATACTTACAATTAAATAATTTTTTAGCATAATCAATTGCAAGTTGCTCAACCTGATCAATATATTGACAGCCACCATAATAACGTTTGCCAGGATAACCTTCTGCATATTTATTAGTTAAAACTGAACCTTGAGCCTGACGAACGGCATCAGAGACAATATTCTCGGATGCAATCAACTCAATTGTGTCTTCTTGACGCTCTTCTTCTTTTTTAATGGCGGACCATAATTCTGGTGATTTTTCTGCATATTTCATGAAATTGCCCTCCTTAATTCTTTAATTATTAAGAGTTATTATACTACTTTTAATCGTGTTGACGAAATGTCACTTTTATCACTAAAATTGTATCAATAATAAATAGAAGGTGCCCTAGATGAACAAAAGAAAAGAGCAGATTTTATTTACAGCACGAGAAATCATTGAAAAGCAAGGAGTAGATAAATTAACAATGAGATATCTGGCAAAAAAAGCCAAGAGACGAACCTGATAATAAGAATTTATTCATTCAAACTTGGGCAATCATTCATGGCCTAATTATGTTAGTTAAACAAAAAGTAGTTAAATATCACACTGAATTAGCGGCTAATCGCCTGGCTTATTTATAAAAGAAAGGAGTGATTTGTCCTTTATGGATAATCACCGGGATAAAAATTATTATCATGAAAATGCTGAGGATGTCATTCAGCAACTAAATTCATCTTTAGCAGGATTAACCGAAGATGAAAGCAGAAAAAGACTGGAAAAGTTGGGAGCAAATGAGTTAAGAAAAAAGGCTGATAAATCGATCAGGCAAATGATTAAAGAACAGCTTTTAGATCCCATGATTTTTATTCTAATGACTGCAAGTATTATTTCAGCCGTTTTAAGGCGGTGGCCTGAAGCGATTGTCATTTCATTGATCATAATTATTAATGCTTTAATCGGCATTATCCAGGAAAAGAAATCCCAATCCTCTCTTAAAGCTTTACAGAAAATTAGTGCGCCAGTTGCAACTGTCATTCGCTACAAATAAAATTCTTGATTTAAACTGTCCCTTAGGTGATCGTATCAATATGGCTTTTGCATCTTCAATTGTAACCTATGGCCGCGCAAAAGGAATCGTTACCGCTACAGCAATGGCAACTGAAATGGGTGCAATTGCTAATATGCTGGAACAGCAAGATGACAGTGAAACTCCCCTCAAAAAGAAACTAAATTCTGCCGGTAAAATTTTAACATTCGTTGGTTTAATCATTTGTGCAGCAATTTTTTCTATTGGCTTATTGTATGGTCGACCATTATTACCACAATTCTTAGTAGCAATCTCGCTGGACATTTCAATTATTCCAGAAGGATTACCTGCTACTGCAAGTATCGTTATGGTACTAGGTGTTAAACGAATGTCTAAGAAAAATGCTTTAATCAAAAAACTTCCTGCTGTTGAAACTTTAGGCAATGCCACCGTTATTTGTACTGATAAAACAGGCACTTTAACTTTAAATAAAATGACGGTTACTGAATTAGCTTTTGCTGAAAATTTTAGTACGAATAAGACTACTAAAATTAAAGATCTAACCAGCGATAAAATAAGCAAAGAATTAATCTTAGCGGCACTTCTCCGTAACGATGCTTCATATAATGCAAAGAATAATGAATTAATCGGTGATCCAACAGAAGGTGCCCTCCTTTCATTAAGTAAAAAAGCTGGTTTGAGCGTTAACCAGCTTAGAAAAATGTATCCTCGCATCAAGGAACAAGCTTTTGATTCTGAGCGTAAATTGATGACAACTGTTCATTTAATTAATAAGGAAAAAAATCGCCTACACTAAAGGAGCGATTGACGAGCTACTAGCAAAATCAAAATATCTTTTAACTCCTAATGGCAAGCGGCTATTAACTGAAAAAGATAAACAACAAATTCTCTTTCTCAATGAGCAAATATCACAAAATGCCTTGTGAGTTTTAGGACTTGCTCGAAAAGACATCACAAAAGACGAATTAAATTGTGATTTAGAAAGCGAACTTACTTTTATTGGCTTAATGGGTATGATTGATCCACCAAGACCAGAAGTTATCCAAGCAGTCGAAACTTGCAGAAGCGCTGGAATTAAAACTGTTATGATTACAGGCGATCACAAAACCACTGCTTTAGCAATTGCCAAAGACCTTCATATTTACCACTCAGGTGATCTTGCTATTTCAGGACAGGAATTAGATGCAATGTCTGATCAAGAATTAGATTTAATCCTTAAAAGGACAACGGTCTTTGCTAGAGTTTCTCCCGCAGATAAATTACGAATTATTCAAAGTTTAAAAAGATGCGGTGAAGTTACCGCAATGACAGGTGATGGCGTTAATGATGCCCCTGCATTAAAAGCTGCCGATATTGGCGTAGCTATAGGAATTAATGGTAGTGACGTAGCTAAAAATGCCGCTGATATGATTTTATTAGATGACAGCTTTACGACTATTGTAACTGCAATTAAAGAAGGACGGCGTGTATACAGGAATATACAAAAGATCATTCAATTTTTATTAGTTGGAAATGTCGCCGAAATTTCCACTTTAGCAATTGCCACAATTTTTAACTGGAATGCGCCACTATTAGCACTGCACATCCTCTGGGTTAACTTAGCTACTGCTACTCTGCCTGCTTTAGCTCTGGGGTTGATCTAGCCAGTCCTAAATATCATGAAACACAAGCCTGTTAAAACAGGTACAGTTTTCGAAAAAGATTTAGTCTGGCGTGTGATTAGTCAGGGATTATTTGTAGCTCTTTTAACATTAACTGCCTACTGGATTCGTGCACACCATTACTGGCCAAACAATGGCTTTCAGTGTATTAGCAGTCTCCCAAATGATTCGTTCATTTAATCAGCATTCAAATACTGATCCACTTTGGAAACGAAATGGCAACTTTAATCCATGGCTCTGTATTTCCTTTATCATTTCGGCCTTTTTTATGGGATTAATTTTATTTATTCCTAGCTTGCAAAGGATTTTTCATCTTACTAGTTTAAGCCCTGCTCAATGGATTATCACTATATGTTTAGCAGTATTATCAATTGTGCACGTTGAAATTAGCAAATTGTTCAAGAAAAACAGACAACACAAATTACCGATATTGCTTAACTTTAAATAGAAAAACAAAGAGTTTGGAAAATAGCTTTCCAAACTCTTTTCTATGTATCTTATTTTAGAATTATTAGTCTTATCTATGAGCAACAAAAGTTTGTTTCTTAGATTTATCCGGTGGTAAATCACTGCCACCTTGATCATCATCTAAATGAGCTACGCGAATAACATCACGCTCAATCATTAATTCTTCATCAGTTGGCACGATCAAAGCCTTAATTTTAGAATCAGGTTTTGAAATAAAGTGCTCACCATTTTGCTTATTGGCATCCCAGTCTGGCTTTAATCCTAAAAATTCAAAAGACTTCATGACGCCTTTTCTAACTCCAGCATCATGTTCACCAATACCGGCAGTAAAGACAATCGCGTCAGTTCCCTGCATTTCAGCAATATAAGCACCAACGTAACGCACAACTCGGTCAATAAACATTTTTCTTGCAAGTTTGGCACGAGAATCGTCATTATTTTCTAAATCACGCATATCAGATGAAATTCCTGAAACGCCTTTTAAACCTGATTCGTGATTCAAATGATCAATCATTTGATCCATATTTAAGTTTTCTTTTTGCATAATAAATTGCAACAAAGAGGCATCGACATCGCCTGCTCTTGTTCCCATCATAATCCCAGCAACGGGGCTAAAACCCATTGAAGTATCATATGATTTACCATTTTTAACTGCCGTAATTGATGCACCTGAGCCTAAGTGACAAACTACCAATTTTAAGTCTTGCGGATCTTTTTTCAGTAATTCTGCTGTTCTCTTAGTAACATAGCGAACTGAGGTACCATGAGCACCATATTTACGGGCACGGTATTTTTCATAATATTTATAAGAAACCGGGTATAAATAATGAACTGAATCGATTGTTTGATGGAATGATGTATCAAATACCCCAACTTGCGGAACATTTGGCAGCAAGTGGATAAATGCTTTAATTCCATCTGCAGCTGCAGGATTATGAAGCGGGGCGTAATCCTTCAAGTCATATATTTTATGTAAATTATGTTCATCAATAATTGTGGAGTCCTTAAATTCTTCTCCACCGGCAACAATTCTATGACCGACACCGGCGATTTCATCCATTTGGTCAATGACTTTATATAAGCAAAGACTCTGAAGCAAAATTTTAATTGCGATTTGCGTATTAGGGATCATCAATTTTTCTTGATGCTTTTTACCGTTTTTCAATTTGATAGTAAAAGTTGAACCAGTTATACCAATTCGATCAGCTAACCCTTCAGCTAATACTTCTTCATTGTCTAAAGCAAAAACTTTAAATTTTAATGATGAACTTCCCGCATTAATTGCTAAAATTTTTTTCATAAGACGATCTCCTAACTATTCCTTTACTATATGATACATGTAAGCGCTTAATAATGCTAGTGATAAACAAAAAAGATCTTATATTAGCAAGGCTTAGAGCTGTTATTTATTTCACAAGTTATTATAAAAAATATTAATCTTATAGCATTAGAAGTATTTGGCTTTCTGCAATTAATTTACTAATCCTTGATCAAAAAAATTATTGTTTTTAAAAAATTTGTAACATTACATCAAATTTTAATTAAATTAGTTTTACTTAATATACATTGGGCCAAAAAATGGTTATAATATCTTTTCAGATAAACAAATAATTTATATATAGAGGTGAAATTTCTGATCATGAAAAAGATAAATTATACTAGAAAGCATCACATGTACTTGATGAACCATACCAACGGTGACGTAATCGAAGTTAGAATGGATAAGAAAAATAAATCCTTTAAAAAGATCCGTTTATACCGGCAAGATGGTTTAGGAAACTATTATCTTGATCAAAATGCGGAATTTAAAGATCAGAAAAGTTTAGCCACTAAAGAAAACATTGTAAATGCTGTTAAAAAAGTAAGTAATCACATCGATAAGATTGAAGATTGGCATCATAAAGTAAAGCCGATCTTTAATGCAGACCACAAGATTATTGATTTTGAACCTAGATTAAATATTAAACATTATACTCAAATTCAAAATGCTAAACGTTATTTGCACCATCTTGAAAAAGACCATGTTGATTTTCTTTTCCGCAAGAATAATAAGGCTCCATTGATGGCTCCTTGGAATTATGTTAAGGATGTCATCTATGAAGACCGTAATAAAGAAATGGTTTTGGCACATAAAGTACATAAATTAAGTAAATAGAAAAGGATTACTCAGATAAAATTTCTTGAGCAATCCTTTTTTATTTTTGTTCTGATTTTAAATCATTCAATTCAACTTTTTGAAATAAATTGAATTTGATGGTGTTAAAATCATCTGGTTCTTTTTAGTGAAGTATCTACCATAATTAGCGAAACCGGCTTGTCCATCAGCATAACCACGGTGTCCATCCATTTTTAGCGTACACCATTGGTGAGTAAATTTATTTTTATTGACATGCTTTGCTTTAAAGCCCATATAATGCAAAACTTTTTGAAGTGCATCGGCAATACCAGCACATGAGAATTCTTTAGCAATAAATACGCCATATGCCTTATCATAATAGCGACCTTTCATTGTATACCAGTCACGATCTGCAAATAATGACACGTAGTAAGCAGCTTTATCTACCCGTTCAAGATCGCTTTTTCCAGTAGAATATTTGGCAATAACTTTTGCTACACGATTAGCGGCACGAGTATGATTACCACGTTTGGTCAACTTTAATTTGTGTGCTCTACTCTTGCTATCGATTAAATGACCGCCTACAAGATCGATTTTATAAACTACGACATCATTATTGAAATTTCTAACGTAGTAACGACCGTGATGCCAACCTGTTGCCTTAGCAATGAATTAAAAGCAAAAACTGCAAAAAACAGTTGCAATTACTGCAAAAAATAGGGATATTTTTTTCTTAATCTTTTCCTCCAAAATAACTAAAA
>JAHLFT010000093.1 GCA_018883635.1 Candidatus Lactobacillus pullistercoris | reverse complement strand
AAAAATGATGTAATGTATATTAATGGGAAGGCAATTAAAGAACCATATTTGACTGAGTACAAGAAAAAGCTTTCCAAAGGTCAGCTTTATACTAACAATTTTAGTTTGGAACAACTTTATCATGTAAAACGTGTTCCTAAAGACTGCTACTTTGTAATGGGTGATCACCGGAATATCTCTAAAGATTCACGGATGATTGGCTTTATCAAGAGACAAGATATTATTGGTGAAGTAAAATTACGGTATTTCCCATTTAATCAAATAAATTGGTACTAATATATTTTAGAAAGTGTGAAGAAGAGAATGAGTCCTGAAGAATTATCTGATGCAATTATTGAATTTGAAGTTAAGAATAATGTCAATGACACTGCTCTTGCTTTTTCAAGTCATCTTTCCGTTGAAAAACTTCATGCAATGAAAACTGGAGAAGCTAAATATACTGTAGAAGAAGCTGAACAAGTCTTAGATTATATTCACGCTAACTCTTAATTTAATTATTCAATAATAGACAAAAAGGAATAAGGTTTTGGTAAAAATCAAAATCTTATTCCTTTTTCTTATATCCGAGCTTCGTTATACGTGTTCAATAGAATAATATTTACTAAAACTAAAATTATATCTACACCTAGAACTATAAATAAAGTTAAGTAATTACTTGTTAGGTCTGATCTTACATTAATAGCGTCTTTACTTAAAGTAGTTAGAAACATTCCATTTTGTAAAAAGCCAGTTAGTGAGGTCAAAATAAAATCGTAAGTATTGATTAAAAATATTAATCCAATACAACCTAATAAACCCACGACTAAGAAATAAACTAACTTACTTATTCTTTCAGGAAGAAAATCACTAACTATTTTTCCCGTAAAGTTAACGAGACTCACAGCAAGATAAATGAATATACCAATTAGGACTATCAAAACAATGCTAGACAATAAATCCATTATGTGCATCTCGTGCCATAGCTTTACTTCACCGATTGAACCAAAGTTTTTAAAAGTAGTCTTCCAAAATTCATTTGTTCCCATTACAGGTATTCCTGCAGCGAGAATCATACCTATTTGCAAAACTACTAAACAAAGACCATTAACAACAGCTGATAAAAGATTTGCAAATAGTAAAGAACTTTCTTTAATTGGAGATAATCGCCAAGTTTGAGACGAATAGACTTCCTCATTTTTTCGACTCGAAAGAGCTAAGTAGGCTATATCAAATAATGGCGTGATCATCAGAAAAGCTACTAAGAAATAAGCCTTACTCTCACCCTCAAAAGCTGAATTAAAGAGGGCCCAAAAACCTAAAAGAATTCCAACAACTACTTGTAAAATTGCTAATCGGCGGACTAGGCGCATTTTGCTTTTAGTCAATTCTTTAAATATTGATGAAAAAGTTGCCATATATTCTTACCTTCCTTCGTGGAAGTTCTTTAAAAGCCAAACATTAATTGATCCTAAAACAATATCAATAAACGCCAAGACTAAATTATTCTCTATAAATGACATTAGACCATTAGTAGTGTCACCCCAACGGACTTGATTTAATAAACTTCCTAGATTACTGGTCAAAACAATAAAGACAAAGATCAAAATAATCATAATGACAAAACGAATTAATTTACTATGCTTATCAGGAAGAAAGTCAGTAATGGTTCTACTTGATAGATTGAGCAAAGTCACAATGCTATAAACCAAAATTGCAAATAATATAAAGGCTAAAAATGCACTTAGTATTTCTCCAATTGGAAAAGCATCAGAAAATTTTTGCCAAAAGTCGCCCGCATGAGTTTCTTTAGCAAGGGCCCGGTTAATTTCCCAAATATTAGTTCTAACATTTTTACTTAAGAATGCTGGTAAAAACGTAACAATCCCCATTCCAATTTGAATTAATACCAAGTAAAGCCCATTAACAATAGCAGAAGAAATATTTGCTAAGTAAAATTTACTTGAGGAAATTGGAACTAAACGCCAAGTCTGAGAGCTATACTCTTTTTCATTTTGCCAAGCAGAGAGAACTACATAGGCCATATCAGCTAATGGAGCAAAAGTACATACCATGACAAACCACGCAATCGGTTTATCTGAATTTGAAAATCTACCATTAGAAAAAAGTCCCCAAAGTGCAAAAATAGATGCAGCTACTAATTGCAACAGAGCTAACAGATAAACACTCCGACGCTTCTTTTTACACATTTGATTAAATAGTGCTTTAAAAGTAGTCATCCTTATTCAGCTCCTTCATCTGCGTATAAGCTTTCATAATACTCTTCAATACTTTTTCCGTGTGCTCTTATATCATCTGCTGAAAGATGACTGGCAATTTTTTTATCCTTTACAATTACTACTTCATCTAAAATTGTTGTAATTTCATTTACAAAGTGATCAGAAATAATAATTGTACTGTCTGGATTCTTCCAAAGTAAGATTGAATTGATGATTCTCTTTCGAGCCATTGGATCAATACCAGAAAATGGTTCATCCAGTAAATACAACTTAGTTTCTCTACTTAAAGTAACAGCAATTTCAAGTTTTTCACGCATTCCTCGTGATAATTGCCCTAACTTCATATCATTGCTAAGCTTCATGAATGAACGTAATTGCTCGAATTTACTACTGTCAAAATCTGAAAATAATTTTTGATAGAATTCTTCTACTTCCTCAATTTTAGTGGAATCACTCAATCCCTTTAAATTGTCAGTCATGGCAATATTAGCTTTACGGTAAGCTTCACTACCATCCCCATTGAGCAGTACTTCACCTTGATAATGCTTAGCAATCCCAACAATTACTCTCATTAAAGTTGTCTTACCTGCACCATTTTCACCTAGTAAGGCAATAATCTTTCCTGAATCAACATCTAAGTTCACATTATCAAGAATAGTTTTTAAGTTTTTTCGATATGTTAATTCTTTTACTTCAAGTAGTTTATTCATTTTAATCTCCCTTCTCCTCAATAAACTTTTTAAGCTCTTCCAGCGTCTTTTCTGGGGTTAAGCCTAATTGTGCAGTACTTTCTAAAAATTCACTCATTGTATCCTTAATCAGCTCTCTACGCTTTTGTAAAATCAACTCTGTATCTGTTGTTACAAACGAACCAAGTCCGCGCCTAACCTCTAAAATTCCCTCGGTATTCATTTGATTCAAAGCACGCTGAACCGTATTGACATTTACTGTTAGATCAACAGCTAATTGGCGAACTGATGGAACTTTTTCTCCCGGCTTAATTTTCCCTAAAGCGATTTGTCGATAAAGATACTTTTCTATTTGAACATAAATTGGAATATTATCTTGAAATTGCAATCTTTACGCCTCTTTACTAGTGTACGGTTTATCTATTACACTGATATAATACCAATATACTTTTTCAAATACAAGCTATAATTTTGTTTCACGATTTATAAAATATACTTTTTAATAAAAAATAGTAGATAAAAATGCTATTATTTCAAGCATTTTATCTACTATTTAGCAGATTAATAGTATCAGTGTAAAACTATTTTTAATTTTTAATTAATTTAATATCATTGATAAATAAGTGTTTTTATCCATTCAAGCAATCATAGAAAATATAAAATTTAATCAAAATTACTTTAAAATTGTTTCACTTATTTAC
>JAHLFT010000092.1 GCA_018883635.1 Candidatus Lactobacillus pullistercoris | reverse complement strand
ATAAAGTAATAGGGATAACCTTCCTCAATGGGCGAGTCTATCTTCCGCCGGCTCCACCCTCCGGGTTCCGACATCGGCTCAGATAGCCAGCCCAAAGTTCCAGGTTATCCCTATTACTTTACCTAGACCACTTACCTATCATTAAAATGATGATTTTAATGAAACCATTCGAATATGCACTATTTCAGTATTCAAACTGCAGCTAAAAATATCCTTGTGAAAATAAAACCGTATAGAAAAAGAGAACCCTAAAAACATAGGATTCTCCTTTTTGATTTTCTGCTATTTCACAAATAGACCAATTCTAAAAAGTTAGATAAGCATTGTAAATTACAATAACAAAATTTACATTCTCCGCAGATTAAATAAATGCATTTTGTTGATAAATCATAAAAAGACAAACAACGATATTTACATTTCTCATAAGATAAATATCTATCTGTATAATACTACAAAACAAGCAAAAAGACAGCTATACCTCCCCAATTAAGGTATAACTGCCCTCACTAATGCTAGTATTCGATACTATATCAGCTATTTTGTTTGCTGACAATATTAAGCACAAAAAAGGTAACCAAATTGGCTACCTAACAGGCCGCTGCGCTTTTTGCATGTACTCGTCTATGCCGAGTACATATCTTTAACTTAAAAGTCTATCTCCATATGGTAGTTCTTTTATGAATTCTGATATTTTTTTCCAATTTGGATCGCCATTCTCGTTTACAGGCAATTTTATAATAGTATTCATATATTTATCTTCAACCACTTTTCTACCATAAGCATATTTAAAGCGATTTTTATTAAGCAAAGTAGCGATAAAAATATATATTGAAATATTATTTGGTATTTGTTCCTTTAGTTGAAGTATTTTAGCAGAATCACCAACTACACAACCATCTTTCTGCAAAGCTACAAACCCTGCCGTTCCTGTTCTTGCAACAGTTAAACAGGCTTCTTCCGTCATCGTATAATTTTTCTTTTTGCAGTACTCTTTAGAGATAAAGCCAATAATTCCATTATTTGTCTCCCCACTTTGTACTGCTGGAAAACCTCCTGGATTTTCTTGTATCTCTTCTTTTGTAATACCCTGACCATTAAAAATGTCCATAATATCACTCAATTTGAATTCTTCCCATAAATTGACATTCAAACTATACTGCGGGTCAACATTTTTAGTAGTAATTGGAAGGTAATGCAATGTTTTTATATAGTCTTCCATATACTTCCAATCTGGTTTTTTATTAGAATCAACCGGTAAATTTATAATACTACTCTTCATTCTTTCAGGGCGCCATTTTCTGCCATATTTCCATCTATATCGATCATGTTTAATTAAAGTAGCAATAAACATTGCAGTATAGAAATTAAATTTCCCATTTTTTATATATAAAGGATTGACATCATGACTACAAGTAAATTGTCCCTCTTGATAGTATGCATTTCCTGGCTTTCCGTTATTAGTCACACACAGAGCATTTCCTGGAAATATTTTTTGACTTAGTGGTTCATTCTTTCCTTTTCCCATTTTAGATGAAGATTTTATTTCTGATAAGGAATAAAATTCAGTCACACCGTTATTTTTATCAGTTGCTCCTAAAAAAGGAATATCTTCTTTTTCATCTCCATGCTCTGGCTTTTTATTATAAAAACCCTTTTCTACATCAAATACTTTTTCAAATTTAAAAGGAAGCCATTCTCGTGTATTAAACTTCATAAATTTTTCCTTCCTTAACTAAATATGAAAGGTAATCATTTATTGTCTGTTGAAAATCCGATTCCTTCAATGTCGAATAATCCGTCTTCATATATGCCTCTGCTAACCACTCATCAGATGCATCTACGCATTGCATTGCACTTTTGCCCACTACTACTTTTTTATTTCTATATAAATCTAACCATTCCTTTTCAATCTCATGCCAGGCACCATTTCCATCTTTATCAACTTTTTCAATACGTCCTAAATTTTTTCTTTTTGAAAATCCATCATTTTTATAATATCCAAAAAATGTTGGAATATTATTATTGTGTCTTTGACCTAATTCAAATATCATACAGCATGCTTGAACAGAAGCACCTGGATAAAAAATGTCATCAGGCAACGAAAATACAGCTTTCAGAGTATTTTCAGCCAAAATCTTTTCTTTGAAGTTTTTCAAAACCTTATTATTACCTATGGCAGCTGCCATAGGTAATAAAACTGCTAATTCACCAGTTTTAACTTCATCTGCTATATATTTAACAAAATATAATCCTTTTGATGGATCTCTTTTAGTTTTAGAATTCCATTCCTTTACAAATGAAGATGGCACTTGTGCCTTAGTTGCATTATATGGCGGATTCATTAGAACTTTATTTATCTTCCATTTTGGAATATCGTCTTTAAAGTCAAAACAACTCCCCTGTGATATGTTAGAATTTCCGTCACCATGAATTAACATATTAGTAGTCGCCAAACCATAAATATTTTCATCATATTCAATACCATAGATTTGGTGTTTCTTTATTTTTTCTTGCTCTTCTGCCGTAGCCGCATCATCTAATGCCTGTGTCATAGCTCTAACCAAAAAGGAACCACTACCACAAGTAGGATCCAACACAATAGAATTACGATTTACATTTATGGCTTTAACCATAAAATCTGTTATATGATCAGGAGTAAAAGCCTGATTTTTATCTGCTTTTCCTACATATTTATTAAATGTAACAAAAAATAAATTTAATAGATCTTGACCAGCAGTACTTTGATCGTCAATAAATGGTAATATTTTATTTTTAATCTCATCAAGAATATGCCTAAATACTGAAGAAGATAAACTCTTAACATCCTGATTATCTAATACATTTTTATCTAGCAAAGCTATTTTTTCAGCTTTGTTAACATCATGATTTAATAATTCTCCCAATACACGCTTCATCTCACCAAGAATCATATCTGTATTCATATCTTTGCTGGTTAAATTAGCCTTAGTATTTTTTAAAACCAGCAAGCATGTACCTACAAACTGACTTCTTAATTTTTCTTTTATTCCTTCTGCATTTAAAAGTTCATTTAATGCATATGTATTTTGCGTTACCTCTTCTTTGTTATTTGTCTTTGTTGTATAAAAATGCTCATATTCTTCTATACTCTTTAATACTGTTTCCTTAGGTAGTAAATCACGATCAGAAACAGTACCTCGCCAAACTTTAACATCTTTACTGTTAACACCTTGGGTAGTATTAGCTAATATTGCAATTATATTATTATTATTTAGTCCTTTTTCGTATTCAACATATGCAGACAATTGATCTTCAGCTTTATCTTCCACATCAGCAAAATTATCTTTAGTTTCAATCAAAACAGTCAAATCGCCTTTAACAAAGCGTAAATCGATAGTCTGATATTTTCTATTTTCAAATTTAGACTTTATCGGTTTAAATTTTAAGCCGGCTTCTTTATATGCTTTTGAATATTTAAATTCATCATTTTCCACATTTGAAATTAAATATTTCTCACCAACAATATCTTCCATATGTCTTCTCTGCATTATATCTACCTCTTTAGCATTTACACACTAAGTTTTTATAACTCCTAATCAAACTTCCTAGTAATCCTTTGCCATAATGAAGCATTCTCAATCTTATCAACTTTATCTTGCAGCTCAGAGCTCTTCTCAGCACTATCTAACAACTTTTGTTGACTATCTTTAAGCTGTTTTGTTTGTTCTAAAATTCTAGCTTGCAACTGTTGTTGCTGATTATTCAATTGCAATTGTTTATCATTAAATTCTTTGAAATCATCAGCATACTTCTCAATTTTTGAATTTAATCTTCGAATCTCTTCATCCTTCTCATCTTTTTTTGAATTAATTCGAACTAACTCTTCATCTTTTCTTTTATTTTCATCCTTAAGCTTACTATTCTCGGCTTTAAGCCTCTCAATCATTTGAAGAAGCTCTTCATTATCTTCTTTTTTCTTCGAATCTTCTTTATCAAGCTTTTCCTTCAAAGCACTAGTAATTTTCTCCACATCAGAATCAGCAATCACAAACTTATTACCTGATTTCTTAGTTTTAATATTCTGACGTTTAATTTCATCTCTAATTCTTTGTTTTTCTTTAACCAAATCATCGGAAGAAATCCCCATTAATTCAGCTATTTCACGTACTGTCTTACCCATAAACAATTTCTCTTTCTTCATTTTCTTCAAAGAAATTCAAATTAATTCAAAGATATTCGAATCAGTTTCAACACCAATAAGAACCACATTCGCACCACCAAATAAAAAATAAACTTGAAAAACCAAGTAAAGCAACCCAAACTCAATCGAGCCAGAGGGAGTTCAGAGGAGAGTTAACGCCCTGAAACAGAGCGCTAAAAATAAAAAGACAACACAAACTCAACGTCACCGTCAGTCATTCGTCGTCGATTTCCTCTTCTCAGAGGCACGTTTTACGCCCTATATAGCCCGGACAACTTTAACGTGGCAAATTATACTAATAACCACAAAAGAAACGTGATCGCCTTTATATGCGAGCTTCCGGTTAAACATCGTTTAACTGCTCGGCGCTCACATATAAAGTATATGACCACCCCTACCATTTACATTCGTTGTTCTAAAACAGGGTTGTCGGCCGTAGTCGCCGTTTGACACTCCCAGCTGGTCCCTTGCCAGCCTACATGCGTCCGCGAGTTTGCATCGGTGCGGATACCTACTCTTTTTGTTTTTATCTCAATAAAAGAGTGCTTAAAAAATTGATGATTAGCAATTAAAAAAGCTATAGTCACGTTCATTGACTATAGCTGTAATCATCTTAATTTATTAAACTTCTTATATTGTATTTTTTGCTTCTACTTGCTAAAATAGATGCATAAAGAAGTTAATGATCGCTTGTTGATTAGGGCTAATAATCAATGAGCTTGACCTCAGAAATGTATTACCAGTACATCTTTGAGGCTTTTTTATTACTCTCTTGTATTAAGTTGTTGCCTTAATTATAAAGCACTTCCAGTAATAATGAAACAAAAATTCTTAATGTAACTAAAGTTACTTTGAATTACATTGTCTATATCGTGGATAATAGATAATGATTACTATAGGAAGTGTGAGCAAATGTCCTCAATAGAAGCATTACAGCGTAAATATAATCTATCATCGGAATTACTTAGTAGCTGGCATCAAGCCGTTGATGCTCTAGGTGTGAAAGATTTTTATACATCAGAATTACAGTCTGATTACCCTGATCGATTCATCCTTTTATCTGGTCCTCATAAAGATGGAATCATAATCAAAACAGGATTTGATTCTATTCCAGAAGTTTATCAAAAGATTTTCGATTACCTTGTATCGCAGGAAAAAATCCTTCCTTATGCTTTAATCATGCAAAGTCATTATTTATACTGGTTGTATGTCCAAGAGCCTCATACCGTCACTGACACCCGAGGAATTACTCATAATCTTGGACACGGAGTACCAGTAAAAAATGATGAATATCATCATGTAATCAGTGCCCAAACCGCTGTTGTCGATTTAGATGATATGAATGATTGGAAGAATATTCTTCATATTGATTACGATTACCACATTGATCAAAAAGGATTATGGCGTGTAGATATTCCGGATGAAATTACCGGCGACTTGGATAATTTTTAGTTATAAAAGATCTTTTCGTATAATTAGCGGTTATGGTATAATGTATTTACATCAAGAAAGACATAAATAGAATTAACGAAAAGAAATTAAGCAATGATGTATCGCGCGATTTAAAAACGTCGAGAAAGCATCATTGCTTTTTTTGATGCTTTCGCAAGGAACATTAGTAATTTTTACTAGAAACAATAAAAAAAGCGAAAATTTAATAAATTCGAGTATTGTTTTAAGAAATCGATGAGCAATACCAGACACCTCAACTATCAATCTATACATAAGGAGGAAAAGTGAATGAAATTTGAATTAACAGAACAATCAATTCAATACACATTCGGCAATAAAAGATACACTAATGGACTTAAGAGCCGTATGATCAAGAACGTCAAGAAGGACGCTGCTGCTGCAGATCTTAAGAAAGTTGGCCAAGCAATTGCCGGCTTGCAAGAAGATAGTCTTGATGACGTAATCTTAGTGCAAAAGCAACGCGTGATCGAAGTTGCTGAATAATCTGAATATTTAGAAGGAAAGGAGAAAACTAAATGGCTACTACTAAAACTTTAAAATTAACTTTTTTAAATGGTGAAAAGAAGAAGAACAGCATTATTTTAGCTGACGCTGTAGATAACCTTACTGAAGACCAAGTTCGTACTGCAATGAGTACTATTGCATCAGCTAACGTCTTCGAAAAGGATGGGGTTGCTTACTACAAAACTCCAGTTTCTGCTTCATACATCGAACGTACTGTTACTGACGTTTACACTGAAGCTGAAGTTAGCGATTCTAAAGACGCCGAATAATTGATTTTAAGGGGAAGGGATTAAGTTCCCTTCCCCTTTTTTGTTTATACGAGGGAATTATGAAGGAATATCTAGTTTTAACAGGATACGCTCAAGCCGTATATCGCAAATGTGAGCTTTGCAAGAAGGTTAAGGATGTAAGTTACCGATTAGACGTTAAACACGCTGAAAGCCCGGTTATGCTTACTGGAAGCCTAGATTTATGCAAAGTTTGCGCCTCAAACATCGGCGAGATTATCCGGATAGGAGGCTA
Source organism: Candidatus Lactobacillus pullistercoris (assembly GCA_018883635.1). GTDB lineage: Bacteria > Bacillota > Bacilli > Lactobacillales > Lactobacillaceae > Lactobacillus > Lactobacillus pullistercoris. The sequence continues at coordinate 282 of JAHLFT010000092.1, read as the reverse complement.
AATGGAACTTTTTAAGATGATTTTAGACCAGGCCGCAGGTGTTGCTATTGCAATTTTGCTTATAATGCGAATCGAAACTAAGTTAGATGGGCTTACAAACGCTGTTATCAAGCTATCTGACGCGATTCGTCCGACAAGCGAAAAGTCAATGTAGACACACGACCAATTTCTATATTTATGCAAAAGCTAATAAATGAGTTTATCGAAGACCAACGCTTGGAAGGCAAGGCTGGCGGTACTTTAAGGGAATATAAGCAACGATTAGAAGAGATTGAGACCTAT
>JAHLFT010000091.1 GCA_018883635.1 Candidatus Lactobacillus pullistercoris | reverse complement strand
TTTGTATTGTTTGATAGTGGAAGCTTAGGATTTACGTTGACTTCTAGTGCCAAAGCATTAGGCAATTTAATTGCTAATTTTATTCCAATGGCAGCAACCGTAGAAGATAAAAGTTTTACGCAAAATTGGACAGTTTATTACTGGGCTTATTGGATGGTTTGGTGTGTTGCTACACCATTTTTTATTGGAAGCATTAGTAAGGGACGTACAATTCGCAACTTGATATTCGGTGGATATTTCTGGGGGTTACTTGGAACATACTTATCATTCTTTATTTTGAGCAATTTTGGTATTTCTCGTCAAATTCATGGTTTGATTAATGCTGTATCTCTGGTAAATCATGGTGACAGCTATGCGAAAGTCATTGTATTGTTGATGAAAACTTTGCCCCATTATCAAGTAGGATTAGTTCTATTGATACTTGCTATGATTGGATTATATTCAACGGTATTTGATTCAATCACAATGGTGATTTCCAAATATTCATATAAAAGTCTATTAATCTCAGAAGAACCAAGTAAATTAATGCGAGGATTTTGGGCTGTGGTATTTGTCTTATTGCCATTAGCATTGATTTTGACAGACACATCGTTTGTTAATATTCAGTCTGTAGCAATTATTGCAGCATTTCCTACAGGGATTGTTATGGTATTGATTGTGATTAGTTTTTGGAAGAAGATTATGAGATAAAGTAAGTGTTAAAATTATTAGAGTGCTAAATTCAATTTTTAACCCAAAAATTAACGAGAATTGGTGATTAGGTATTATGAAAAAGAAAAAGTCATTAGGAGTAAATGCTTTTCTTAATGGTTTGAGAAGTGTTTTAAATCTGTTTTTTCCTTTAATTACTTTTCCGTATGTTTCAAGAGTATTATCGGTTTCTGGAATAGGTATTTATAATTTCTCTAATACGTACATAAGCTATTTTATCTTGATAGCTGGGTTAGGAGTGGCAACATATGCTGTTCGTGAAGGAGCAAAATATCGAGATAATAAAGACAAAATAAATGAGTTTGCTAGCCAAATTTTTAGTTTAAATATGATAGCTACAGTAATAGCTTATCTATTGCTGTTTGCATCATTAATAATATTTAAAAATCTATATAACTATGTTTCTTGTATATTAGTCTTTAGTTTACAAATATTATTTACTACTTTAGGAACTGAATGGATTTATACGATCTATGAGGATTATACTTACATAACAATAAGAAGTATAATTTTTAAAATTATCTCAATAGCTTTACTTTTTTTATTAGTTAGAAAACCTGAAGATTATTTAATCTATGCGGCTATTACAGTATTTTCGGCTGTCGGCTCAAACCTATTAAATTTTATTCATGCAAGAAATTTTATTCATATTAAGTTAACCATTAAGACTAATTGGAAATATCATTTAAAACCTATTCTAGTAATCTTTGCTTCTGCAATTGCTATTACTATATATGTTTCTTCTGACACAACAATTCTAGGATTGTTAAAAAATGATTATGCTGTAGGAATATATAGTACTTCAGTAAAAATATATCAAATGGTTGAAGGCTTGTTATCAGCAATGCTGACAGTGACGATTCCTCGTTTAGCGTTTTTATGGGGAAAAAAGCATATTGATGAATATAATCAAGTTTTAGCCAAAGTATTTAATTTGTTAGGTATCTTAGGGATGCCTGTGGCAATCGGATTGATGATGCTTAGTCAAGAGGTTATTTTAATTATTGCTAGTAAAAAATACTTACCATCAGTAAATTCACTTCGCATTATTTCTTGGGCAATGATTTTTTCTCTTTTTGCTTGGATTTTTTCATACTGTGTATTAATTCCAGCAAAAAGAGAGAGTTTAGTTTTGCGTAATACAGTTATTACTGCTATTGAAAATATAATTTTAAATTTTATTTTAATACCTTATATGTCATATGATGGTACTTCACTCAGTACAGTAATAGCTGAATTTACTGTTATGATTATGAATGGCTACTCATGTTGGGATATTATCAAGCCAGTTATTTTTAAGAAGGATACATTAAAGAACTTATTGGATTCTATTATTGGCTGTGTAGGAATTGTGGTTGTTTGTCTATTGTGTGATTATGGCTTTAATTCATTAATTCTTAAAACTATTTTTTCAGTAGTTCTTTCTGTCATCATGTATGGTGCAATACTTATATTGCTGAAGAATAAAAATGCTTATTCTATGCTTGATAAAGCTAAGATGATTTTGAAGAGTAAGTTGTAAAGATGGTATAACTCTAGTCCTATTAATATAGACGTAAGCGTCTAAAAACCAAGTACCTATCTTAACTACAATTTCTGTCATATACTGACTTCATCACTTATTTTGGAGGTTGTTAGTTATGACTGAAAAACATGAAATTGTTCCTATTGAACCAGTTCAAGATAGCCAGCTTCTCTTATCTTTGAAAAGAAACGATCTTGAATTCAAGGCTTATACTTCACTGGATCCAATGGTCTTACAAGATATCGTGGATCGGATACTATCATGATCAAATTATCAGATTTAGGTCAGGTTTACATTGTTTGCGGTAAGACTGACATGAGACGCGGGATCGATACTTTAGCTAGTATGGTAAAAGACAAGTTCAATCTTGATCCTTTTTCTGGTCAGGTATTCTTATTTTGTGGCGGTAGCCAAGATAGATTCAAAGCTTTGTATTGGGACGGTCAAGGATACTGGTTACTCTATAAAAGATTCGAGAACGGTAAGATGAATTGGCCCAAAAACCAGGATGAAGTTAGAGAACTTAGCCCCGAGCAAGTTGACTGGTTAATGAAGGGCTTCTCAATTGAACCGAAAATTAGTGAAGCAACTGCACGTAATTTCTATTGATTTTACGTGCAGTTTTTCGTATTCTTATAACTATCGAAAAACGAGGAGGCTATTTCATCATGTCAGAAACAACATTAGAAAAAATCATCCAAGAACAAGCTACAACTATTCGTAACTTAACCGAAGAAATCTCCCTCCTCAGAGAACAAGTAGCGTACTTAACGCAAAAGAGATACGGCAAGTCATCTGAACAAACGGCTATGTCCGGTCAGACAAGTCTGTTTGAAGAAGAAAATACTGATGAAGACGGAGATTTTCCCAGGAGAAGAATCCCCAGAAGACATTATTACCTATAAGCGCCGCAAGCATAAGGCCAAAAGACAAGATGTTCTGGCAGTTTTCCCGTCTGAAGAAGTTTATCATGAGTTATCAGAGAAAGAGCAATATTGTTCAGATTGTCATGAAAAGCTCAAAGAGATCGGTTCATGGCCTGCGCGTAAGGAACTAGTCTTTATTCCAGCTCAACTTAAGAGATTAGATCACATCCAGCATGCTTATAAGTGTGAACATTGCAGTTTAAATAGTGAAACAGATAAGATCATTAAAGCTCCTGTTCCTAAGGCAGCGCTAGCACATAGTTACGGCTCTTCGTCAATTATTGCTCATACAATTTATCAAAAATATGAGTTGAAGGTGCCGGCTTACAGACAAGAAAACGATTGGCAAAAGCTAGGACTTCCTATCCATCGCCAAGACTTGATTAACTGGCATATGAAGGTCACAGACTATTACTTCAAGCCTGTTTACAGTCGACTTAAAGAAATATTGTTAACTCAAGCGGTCCTTCACGCCGATGAAACGAGTTACCGCGTCCTTGAGAGCGATACTCAGAAGACTTACTACTGGACTTTTTTATCAGGTAAACAAGAGAAGAAACCAATAACTTTTTATCATCATGATCCTCATCGTAGCAGCCAAGTTGCGACTGACTTCCTAGGCAATTATTCAGGATATTTGCACTGCGATATGAGGCAAGCCTACAAACAATTACCTGAAGCAACACTAGTGGGTTGTTGGGCTCATGTTAGAAGAAAGTTCAAAGAAGCAGTGCCACCCACTACTAAAGGAAAATCCTTATCAAAGCAAGGCGTTCACTACTGCAATCAGATGTTTACTCTAGAGAAATCTTGGGAAAACCTTTCTAATGAAGAACGCCATCAAAAACGCCAAGAGAAACTAAAGCCACTATTTGATGAATTCTTTAAATGGTGTAGAACAAATCAGCCTTTGGTTTTACCAGGATCCAAACTTGGAAGAGCTATTGCTTACGCACTTAATCATGAAGATACTTTCAAGAATGTTTTACTTGATGGTAAATTAGTTTTATCCAACAATCTCGCAGAACGAGCAATCAAGACTTTGGTAATTGGCCGAAAGAATTGGTTATTTTCGCAAAGTTTCGAAGGTGCACAATCTTCTGCGATTATTTTGAGTTTGATTGAAACAGCCAAGAGAAACAATCTAGATCCAGAGAAATACATTGAGTATCTGCTGTATAAATTACCAAATGAAGAGAATCTGACAGACCAAGAGCATCTGTCGGCTTATTTACCATGGACAAAAGAAGTTCAGGAAAAATGTAAAACACGAATAGAACGAAGAAAGGCAGCTTAGCTGATCAATCGATGATCAGAACAAGGCTGCCTTTTCAATATACTTTGTTTTTAGACGCTTACTTCTTTTTTAAGATCTTTTAAGCCTAATTTCTTAAAATACATATCAAATTCAGAAGAAATATTAATGATTTCTCTTTTATCATGAATATATTTTCCCATTTCATAAAAAATACTTTTATCAAAATCATTTATATCATATTTATAATTTTGAAATTGTTTTACAAACTCATCTCTACTATTCTCAAAACTGTGTAATGGAAAAACAGGAATTATATAATCAAAGAATTTAGCCTTTTGTTCTGCTGCATAATTTTCATTATATTCCTCATTTGAATCCAACAAATTTAGTTGCTCTAAATGGGACGATTTATTAGCAAAAATGGAATCTTTCAAGGTATAAATAAAAACTATCGGTCTATTTCTACCCCAGTTAAGCCTTTTATTCAAAGATCTCAATCTCTGAAAAATCATAGGAGTATTATAGCGGTCCAAATCCTCAAAAATTACATATCTTACTTTAGTTACATCAAAAAAGTAATTTAACTCATCATTATACTGTACAAAATTGCCTTTATTATTTTGTTCATCTTTTGGAACTAAATTTGTCTGAATTTGCGTCTTTCCCACGTAAAATTTAGCAGACAAATTCATTGTTAACTTATTCAAGAAATGGAGTACAAAATAACAAACAAAAAATCCCAAAACAGCTATAATTACTATAGCCGTCAAGTTCCAGAAAGGATTATTATTTAATCTAACTTGCCGTTTATTAATAATAACAAATAAAAACACAAGACCATGTAAATAATAAAAATATATTGTAGTTTAATTTGAACTAATCTACTTATACTAGAATCTGGAAATTGCATAGGCTTTGAAGTTAACAATAATTGATCAATAATATCCTTCTCCAGCTCGACTTCTGTCTTTTTATTTCCTTTAACATCTTCAAAAAAATTAGGCACACTTATAAACCGAAAATCTGCTTTTCCTCTTTGTACCTTTTTACTATATTTGTCAATATCCTGCTTAGAAAAATCATCACTAAAATAAAAATCATCACTATATCCAAAATATTTATTCAGTAAATATTTTAACATGTACTTTTTTTGACGCATTCGACGTTGTAAAAAATAACTAAGCAAAAAACTACTTTTTTCCAGTATCATAAGGCGCGGAAATTGCAATATTAGTTATTCGATCATCTTGTAGCGCTTTATCGAGCCTATCCCACTCTGGTTCTCTATCTTTTTTTGTTAAAGTATCATATGCATATAATGCACCTTTAGTTTGTTCTTCTTGTTTTTCTGTCATAATCTATATCACTCAAAAAAACTCTGCAATCTTATTAAAGATTATCAGAGCTAACAACGTTATCTATTTAACAAATAAATTATACCAGTCTCTTATTTCTCCAACAATGATCACAAAACTTTAGTTGTATCAATGTCACAAATACATATTTTTATATCTTGCTATTACTTAGAACCTTTTTATATTTTATGATTTAATTTTTATTTTTTGATAAAATACTTACACCTTTGTCTTTTTTACTCGTAAGCATCAAAAAAACGCACGGTGTCAAGCGTTAGTGGAATCCATGCGGTTTTATGTTCTTTATTTTTGGACTAATTGAGAGACCTTTTATTAACCAATTAGCCTGTTCAGAAGATGAAGCGTGACCTTCATTTTGCAATTTTTAAATCTTTTATAGAGCAGTACTACGTTATCCTGCATCACTAATGCGCTAAAGTGCAAAGTGAGCCACCAATAAAGAGCTTTGAAACGGTCCTTGCTTTCGCCGCAAAAGAGAAATGCTTTCCCACTTCAAGGTCAAACTGTTCTTTGACTAAAGTTGCTAACCCCATCAATGACTTCACATAGATCGGTCTTACTACAAACAATATAAACTTGACTCAAATCACTGAGTTTATTCATGATCTTAGGCTCTAGGCTACTATAGAAATTCAGTTCTAAATCATTCTTCTTTAAACTAGGCAACAAATTATTGCGTGGCGAATAGTATCTTTTTCGATCTTGTTGGGGGGTGAGTGAATACTACAATGGACTGTTCTTTTTCAAGCATATTCTTAACTTGATAAGATTAGAATACCTAAAAAAGCAAAGCTAAAGCAGATACCCAATTCTATGACGCTTACAACCAGAATTCACTTGGAAAAACAAAAATACAGAATCAAACAGTCTTTTATTGACTGCTTAATTCTGTTTGTTCATTTTAACTTACCTTTTCTGCTATCCCCGTAACAAAAAATAAGATAATTAATTTTTTGCTTCTTTAAAAAGATTAAATCTCCCAACCTTATATTTCCAACCATTCTCTGTATTTTCAAAAAAGACTTTTATGGTTCTTCTTGTCTTCAAATTATAAAAAGACATCCACGTATCTTTTTCTCCAGAGTTTAGGATTTTAAATTCAATTTCGGCTTTATTTTTTTCTTTTAAGTAGCTTGGGATCCTTAACCAACAGTTTTTCTCAGTAACAGATCTTTCATCAATACCGTCCCAATCCGTTCCTGCTTTACCAGTAGGTATGGATAACTCTATATTTCTTACGCCAATAACAAGCGGAGCTACTTCTTCATCTAAATTAATTATAGCTAAGTGAGCATTTACTCCAGTATCTTCAGTTGATTGAGCATTTCCATCATTATCGCTACTTTCATCATCTGTTTGTTCAACTTTAAACCCAAAAGCTAAATTAATTTCTTTAACAGTTTTGCCAAGAAGTTCAAGAGCACTTATTCCATCACCAAATACTGACATTTAATCCTCCTTATTACTTTATAGTTCAACATACAACAGCACTTATGCTAATGAACATCGTATTTCCTTAAAAAGTTAGTATAAGCACATAGCATATTGTTACGCTACAAAGCTATTATATCACATTGTTTACAATATTATTAATATTATTAATATTATTTAATTTCCCTACTAATTTGCTCAGCTAATTTAGAAATCCTAACAAAATCTTCCTTAGTACTAGCTGTATCTACATCAGCTCTAAGTTGATTTATTTTTCGTAAAATTTCACTAATGTATGTTGGCTCTATCTTAACTTCTTGATTAATGTAACGTCTTATCCGCCAATCATCATTTAAATCATCATCCGACATCGATCTTATTTTTTGAATAAAATACTGACGTTCATCATCTGAAAGTTCAGTTTGTAACTTTGTACTTAAAGCACTTCCGCTACTATACCCCAGAGCTTTAGCTACTTCATAACTCTTAAAAGGGCTTTTCTTTATCAATTCTCGAATATCTTGATTAGGTTTCATAATACAAAACTCCATCCATAATTATTTATTAGTACCGCATGTTTTAATTAAACTAATAGTAAGCTTTAAAACGCTTCATCAATAAATATTATAAACAAAACCAACAAAAAAAGGGCCACAGCCCTTCTTCCTACATCTTGCCTTCAACCATCAAATCATCAAGTCGATCAATATTGTTCAGCAACACACGCTCGTTTAGCGTTAACTTTCCCTTACTCTCTTGATCGACCAAATACTTATAACAATCTGCCAATATATCTTTCACAGATTGATAGGAGTCTACCTTGTCAAACTCAAATTTATGCAATTTAATATAAGCTACACCGAAAACTCCGTTTTCATCAGCCAATTTAGCTAAGTTACTTTCAATCTTACTTAACAACTGCAACAGCATTTCTTTATTCTTCATCACAAATCCCTAGCCTAAGTTAAAAATCTTCTGTAATTCAGGATAACCTTTAATATAATCCAATCGATAATCCTGATCAAAACAAAACTCGATCTCTTTCATTCCACTGGGATTAGCCTTAGATATAACAATTGCTCCTTGAAACTCTAATAAACGTTTTGCAACACCAGGATACATTGCCAAATTAAACTTATCTTTCGATTGTTTGCCAACTGTTGGATAAATCCATCCTTGTGCTTCATCAATTGGAACAGTATAAAACTCCTCACGCATATCAGTTGTGAATTTATTTAATTCTGGAGTTTCTTGTTGTGAAAATGCATTTCTTAACTTAGACAAAGATAGTTTGGTATTATCATCCTCTTTACTAGACATAGCAATATCTACACAAGAAAAATATCTTTTAGCTTTGTAAGCAGAAACAACTACGGGAGTTTTATAATCGTAACCTATCTCTTCTAAAGTTTGCCTAGAAGTATTACAAAAATACATCATCTCTTCATGGGGTTTATTTAAGCGACCGTAATTTTTAATTTCATATGATTTACGCGTTGCAAAACTACTTTTATTCCAATTTTGTAGATCGGTTAAGCTATTTATTTGTTTTGCATGAAAAAAGGCAATTCCATGATTATGCTTTTTTACCAACATTATTTTCCTTTCAATGTGCTTTAAATACTAAGACATAATTGAATTAATAATGCTATCAACTTAAACATTAAATGATCAATCATACAGAAAAATATCTCTTTAATTTCAAAATTGAGAAGAAACTTAATTTTGTTTTTAAGGTTACTTGGCTCATTTCAGATGATTTTCAACTATTCCAAATTCGTTGTTAGAATACATTAAAAATAATCAGGCAACTTTTTTCTATTAGTTGCCTGATTATTTTTCACCACTCTTTATTTATAGAAAATCAAGCTACATAATAGGCTTAACTATAAATATTTTCACCAAAATACGTTGAATATAAATATTTTTGCGTTTTCTTTGTAAGCGTCAAATAAAATAGTGTACTTAAAAACCGTCCCAGTTACTGTTATACTGAGACGGTTATTTAAGTTCTTTTATTTACAATTTATCTGGATCTTCTCTTGCCACGGTAAATAAGCTTCAAGGGTT
>JAHLFT010000090.1 GCA_018883635.1 Candidatus Lactobacillus pullistercoris | reverse complement strand
GAGTTCTCCAACCAAAACAGTCGATTTACTTGTTGCTACCGAGTCAGCGAACAACGCCTTAGGTTTCATTTCCTCGATTTGAATATCTTTTTGTCGGAGTTGGTCGGCGGCTTGTTGTAGTAAACTTGCTAGACCATCTTTGTTGTTCACAACGTCGAATGCTTTTTCATCAGTCATATATGCGCCGTGTTTTCTAATTGCTGGAAGTACTTCATGCGTTACCCAACGCTTAAACTTCTTAGCGTTTGGCATCTTGCTTCCGAAAATCAAAGCATAAACACCGGATTCAGTAATCAAATCAACGCTCATATACCCCGTAGCGTTTTGCGACATTTGTGAAGCTTTCACAATCTCACTCTTTTTATCTTCTCTATCAACGTGTTTTCTTAAGGCATCCCTTGTATTGGAATAGCCAAGAATTTCAGCCACATCTTTACCAACAAAGTAAGGCTCACCGTCAATTCTTAAGGTTCTTACTTGCTGATCTTCAAAGTTGAATAATTGAATTTGATTTTCCATTTTCTTTTTCCTTTTTGCTATGCGTAACCTTTTACACAGTTTTCTTCAATAAACTTAAGTAAGTCCGATTTTTTATAGCGTTTCATGCCACCTATGACATAAACTGGAACATCGTATTTTTGACGAATACGCCAGAATTGAGTTATGCTCATTCCTAAAACACTAGCCGCATCCGTAGCAGTTAAAAATTCCATTAATGTATATTTCTTTATGATTTTTTCGGCATCTTGCTTACTTAATAAGTTTTCTTCTTTTTTTGGCATTGCCTTTTTAATTTCTTGAACAACTATTTGATAAATGCCTTTTTGTAAGTCATTCATTTATTTCATCTCCGCTTTATCACAAAATGTGATTTTATTAGCAAAAAAAATAGATTCAACTGTTTTGCCATAAAACTTAGCAATTTTTATCTTCGTTGCATCGCTTCCGGATCTATAGCCTTGTTCCAATGCTGAAAGCATAGACTGGCTGATTCCGATTTTATCTGCAGCTTCTTTTTGGTTTAAGCCACGATCAATGCGTAACTTAATCAAAGTCTTATTCATTTCATCGCCTCCTTATCACGCTTTGTGATTATATCTTATATCACATTTTGTGATGTGTCAACACAATTCGTGATATTAATTAAAAAATATCACAGTTAGTGATATGATTATTACAAATAGTGATACAGGAGGCGCTTACAATGGCTTCGTTAGGACATAATATATCTGAATTAAGAAAAAGACGTGGTTTATCACAAGCTCAATTAGCTGATAAATTAGGAATTGGTACTAGTACTTTAGGTATGTATGAAACAGACAAAAGAGAGCCTAGTTATCAAACCCTGTTGGCTATTGCTGATTATTTTAATCAATCTGTAGATGAACTTTTAGGTAGAAAAAATAGTGAGAGTACGTCTGAATTTAAAAATAATTCTTTAAACTATGGAGATTTAGGACTTCCGTATAAAGGAACTATTTCCGAAGATTTAAATGATACATTTAGATTATTAGCTAAACAATATGCAGAAAAACATAATTTGCCTAAAAGGGATGCGTAAATATGTATCAAACACTTGAGCAAAAAATTAGAGCACGCAATGAAGTAATAAGATGGCTTATGAACTACGGATTAGATCATCAATTTGGCGTAACATTTTCTTACAGTGCTAAAAATGATGATCCTTCGGAAGCATTTCCTGAATACAGTACCGCTGTGATTAATGCTAATTGGAAAAATATTGATGAAATTCCTTTTATTATCGGTCATGAATTAGGACATTTGTTGCTAGGACATTCAAGAAAAGAATTTGAAGAAAGTCCAGCCAAACGCATTCGAATGGAAAAAGAAGCTAATGAATATAGTTTGGATTTATTAACTGAATACTGTGATCTTCATGAAATCTACTTTTATAATAAGTATTCTTTTGCTTCCGCTTTCGGTATACCTAAGGATTGCTACTATTTACTAGAAGAACAAGCGTAGTCCAATAGCTGAAGACTTAAAAAGCTGAAGTAATATGGAGGTTAATATGAAATTAAATAAAGTAACTATATTTAGTTCCATCGCATTATTAAGCGTTGGATTAGCTGGATGTAGCAGCTCTACCACTACGCCGAAACCTAAGAATATTAGTTATAGCCAGCTATCTAATTACAAGTCTAGAAAAAAAGCGATAAATAAAGGTCTAGCTAGGAAACTTAAAAAAGATCAGAAAAAAGCAAAAAATGGTAATGATGATTATAATTACTCCCTTTATGTTTACAAGATCCAAACTTGGGAAGACCAAACTATAGCAGTTAATGTAGCAAAAGATAATTACATGGACCTTTCAAACAAAGAAAAAATTGCTGTTGGTCAAAGTATTGACACTTTAGTTAAAAAGACTTTTAAAGAAAACTACGTAAAAACTAAGAATATCTTTATTACTATTTATGATGAAGATGGAAATACTTTAATTCCTGCTTTTAATTATGTAACACTTAAGTTTAAAAATAAGAAAGTTCAAGAAGAAGCTAACGCTCCGGTTGAATATCAAAATGCTTTAGCAAAAGCCCAAAGCTATTCAGATAATATGTATATGTCTAAAAAAGGCATTTACGACCAACTGGTTTCAAAATCCGGAGAAGGTTTTTCAGCGAAAGCAGCAGATTATGCGATTAAACATGTTGAAGCTAATTGGAATAAAAATGCTTTAGAGAAAGCTAAAAGTTATCAAGAAAATCAAAATATGTCTATAAATAATATTAAAGATCAACTCACATCCCCATATGGTGAGCAATTTACTAAAAAACAAGCAGAATATGCTATTTCACATCTATCTAAATAATAAAGTGGCTATAAATAGCCTTTTATTTTTATCTATCGAAAGAACACCAGTTTAATTTTAGACAGAAATAAAACCTACTAACGACTTGCATTAGTAGGCTCCACACGATTCACACACATTGTAACATGATTTTTTGAAAGGAAGGATTATTATGCCTAAACGAAAAAATACCGCGATTAAGTCTTATAAGCTTAAAAGCGGCAAAAGAAAATACATGTTTAGAATTTATCTCGGGATGAAAGGTGCAAAGAAAGTAGAAACTACCCGGCGTGGTTTTAATTCTTACGAAGAAGCCGATGCCGCATATAAAAAAATGGCTGCTGAAGACGCTCAAGATTTTATTAAAGAAAAACAGATTACTTTTGATGAACTTTATAAAAAATGGCTGCCTTTTTATAGTCGAAATGTAAAAGAATCAACGCTATGGAAAACTGAAACAATGTATAAAGTGCACTTAAAAGATAAGTTTGGTAGTCAATACATCGATCAAATTACAACAGCGGAAATTGCTGATTATTTCCTTGAGCTTTCAACAGAATACGTTAACTATAAAGTTTTATTCTGGTATATGCGTCGTATTTTTGAATATGCGATAGATATTAACCTTCTAAATCGGAATCCTGCTAGAGCTTCCCTATTGCCTAAAAAAGCAACTGTTGAAAAGCGACGTGATATAGCGCATAACTTTTATACAGCAGATGAAATACATCAATTTCTTGATGCTGCAAAACAATATAACGAACGTGCTTATATTTACTTCTCTATCCTGGCTTCTACCGGTATGCGTAAATGTGAAGGTTTAGGACTGGAATGGCAAGACATCGAATTTGACAAACAAAGAATATACATCCAACGCACTACCGCATATGGCAAGGATAATAAATATATAACTCAACTCCCTAAAGGAAATAAAAAGCGTTATGTCCCTTTGGATGATCGTTTAGCAGCACAATTAAAACACTATAGAAGCGATCTTTCAGATAAATTATTCCACACTGCAGATAACAACTTTTTAAGACCCAGTAAGCCGGATCAATGGCGAAGAGCTATATATAAGATTGATCCTGATTTAAAACAAATAACTATTCATGGCTTACGTCATACATTCTCTACCCTGCTTAACCAATCCGGCATCAATCCTAAAGACGTTGCTTCGATTCTCGGACACACTAAAGTAGATTTAACATTAGATGTATACACTCACTCAACTAAAGAAGGAAGAGAGCAAGCACGCCTAGAAATAAATAAGCTATTTTAGCCTTAAAAATCATCTTTTCGATCATTTTTCGGTCAAAATAGCTTAGATATATTTGAAAACCTTGATACAGCAAGGATTTCACTTAATTTAAAGAAGTTAATATGGAGATGAGGGGAATTGAACCCCTGTCCAAACGCATTCCGTCACTGACCTCTACGATCATAGTTATATTACTTGAACTTCACTAGCCCAAAACGCCATATAACAGGGCTAGGATGAGCTAGCTAACCT
>JAHLFT010000089.1 GCA_018883635.1 Candidatus Lactobacillus pullistercoris | reverse complement strand
ATAAATTTAAGCGAGGAATAGATATGGTCAGTATCTTAAATAATCAAACTAGTAATGAAGAATTCTTAGAATTTGCGACTAATGAAGTCCACAATGTTGATGTTGCTACGACACATCATGGTGTACCTTCTCTTCAAGATATCATCAATATTGAAACCTGGTGCAATTCACTGCCAAGAAAGATATTGGCATATCATACACCAGACGAAATCTTTGAAAGAGAATTAGATCATATCTATCAAGCAGCATAAGTGTTCAATTTATTATTGCAATTTACGAATCATTTTTTTTGCATAACTAAAAAAAATGGATAGATTTCTTTTACCCTATCCATTTTTTAATATGGTTTAGTTAGCTAATTTAATTCTTTTATCGGCAACCTGTTCAATAAAATACTGATCGTGATCTATTAAAAGCATCGCTGGTTTTACTTCTTGCAGTAAATTAATCAATTGATCTTGATTAAAGACATCTAGATAGTTTGCTGGTTCATCCCATAAATACAAATCTGCTGGCTCAAGTAGTGATTTGGCCAAAGCGATTCTTTTCTGTTGTCCCATACTCATCTCTTCAATTGGTACATTAAAATTAGTGCGAGAAAAGCCCATCTTCTTCAAAATATTAAGCAAATCCTCATAAGACAATTTTTGATGAAGCGCAAATTTTTTTAAACTCCCTTTATATATTGTGAAATCTTGTGGTAAATACGAAATTCTTAACCCATTAGCTAGCTGATATTTTCCGCTACTGTTTACTATGGCTTTATTCAATAAGAATTTTAAAAAAGTAGATTTTCCAGATCCATTTTTACCTTCAAGGGCAACAATGCCATGATTTTTAATTATCAAATTCAAATTAGAAAATAGGTGTTTATCTCCGACCTTTAGACCTAAACCTCTAGTTTCAAGAAGATTGGAATGATAATTAGCTTGAAAGTTCATCGTTAATTTTGGTATATCTTCAATATTAACCATTAATCCTTCTTTTTCTTTAATCTTTATATCCATTCTATTTCTACGTATAATAGATTTCTTCATCATTTTGGCAGCTGCATGTCCAATCGCAGCCTTATTTACTCTAGCTCTACGGTTAAGAATATATTGTGTTTTTTGTCCCAAATTTTTTCTAGCTTCTATTTTTTGTGCCCAATGATAAAATTGCTCTTTTTGATTATGTAAATTTTTAATTTCGCCAGCTAATTTTTCATTCTTTTCACGATTGAATTCATCACGTCCTTCTTTAATTTGTTCATATGTTGCATAATTTCCTTGATATAAATGAATTTCAGTATTTTCAATTGCTAACACATGATCAGTTACTTGATTTAAAAAATTACGATCATGACTTACAACAATATATCCTTTATGATGCTTAGTTAAATATTTACAGATTTCCTGACGACTTTCTTCATCTAAATGATTTGTAGGTTCATCAATAAGAGGAAAAGAATTCTCATCAATAAATGATAAGGCTAATAAAATTTTGGTCTGTTCTCCGCCGCTTAAAGTATTAAATGGCTGCCAGATTAAATTTGAATCAACGTGCATTAAATTCAGCTCACGTTCTAGTTTCCATTGTTCAAACATAATTTGATCTTGTAATCCATATAAAGTGATATTAGTCGGATTCTTAATCCTAATTGGATAATATGAAAAATTCAATTTAGTTTGAATTTCACCTCTTCCAACTAATTTTCCCTGTAAAAGATTAAGAAAAGTCGTTTTCCCTCGTCCATTTCTACCAACTAATCCTAATTTCCAAGAGCTATCTAAGTCTAAATTTAAATTATTAAAAATATTGTTGCTGCTATCTTCATACCTAAATGATACATTCGAAATTTTAATACTACCCATTTAAATCACCTCGAAAAAAGAGCCTGCACTTATGACAAGTACAGACTCTTCATGTTTTTATATATTAAAAGAAGATCATGTCCGTCTAATAATCTTGTCAAAAGTGCATAGTCCAGCTTTTTAATAAAAAACGAATAATTCCAACTATGCTTAGTTTTACAAGATTAAAGACGCAACAGCGACCCTTCTTTCTAAAGGTGAATTTCAATTGATAAAATTAAGATATCATGAAATCCGATCAAAATCAATCATAAATAGTTAATTTATATCTCAGTAGCGCTATCTATTACTCAATATTCTTTGATGACTTTTATAATTTTATAAATAACACCAATAAACAACAGGCTTCCACCGATGATCAAGAAACTAGTCCAATATACACTTAAATTCTGATGATATACATTCACCAAGATTAAAAATATGAGTAAAACTAACATTCCAACTATAGATCTTATTTCTTTTTTCTTGTTCGGCAGCATTTTCAACCCTCCCATGTACAAAATAATTATGACTTAACTAATTATAAAAACTCCATAAAGTATTTGTAAACACTTTGTGAATTTAACTATATTTTTCTCCAATATAATATTTAAGATGAGGTGGCTCATCAAAAGTTCTATGCCTGCAAAACCAAACTCGTCTTATGCCTTTAATTGAAAAATTGCAGGATCAATGGAGTAAATATGATCAAATGTAAAAAAGCCGATTGCTTGGTGAAGAAGCAATCGGCTTTTTATCATTAATTTAAAAGAATAACTTACTCATAATAAT